>DAORIW010000006.1:0-40683 GCA_035438725.1 bacterium
CTGATGGTTGAGTTTGAAGAACGTCTCTATGCAGCTGGAATTATCAAAGGTTCTCGCTGGATTAAACGCGAAGGTCGTCCATCTGATGATGCGATTTTAACCGGTCGTATGATTGATCGCTCGATTCGTCCGTTATTTAATCAAGCATCTCGCCGTGACGTCCAAGTTGTTATTACGGTTTTATCAGTTGATCGTGAGAATGATTATGATGTTGTCTCTCTCGTGGCTGCTTCAGCGGCTTTGGCAATTTCAGGTGTTGAATGGAATGGACCGATTGCCGGTGTTCGAGTAGGTCGTACTAACGGTCAGTTACTGATTAACCCAACCTATAAAGATCGAGTTGGCAGTGATCTTGATTTGATTGTTGCCGGTACAACGGAACGCGTTATTATGATTGAAGCGGGAGCGGAAGAAGTAAATGAAAAAGATATGTTGGAAGCGCTGTTAGCGGGTCAGGCCGCTCTTGCTCCGGCCACTGATTTGATAAAAAAGATGGCGGCCGAAATTGGCGTTCATAAAGCAGAAAAAGTTAAAGTTCAATCAAGTGCCGATCAGAAAGTTGATGAAGTGAAAGCTGCGGTTTTAATTGCGGCCGAAGATTGGTTGAAAGAAAATGTTAAAAAGATTTTATTTGACGCGGTTTATTATACTAAGGGCGAACGTAAAGCGGCCGTTACGGCCTTGAAAGAACAACTTGATATATATTTAGCTCAAAAAGATTTCGCAGCATCGTATCGTCAGCTGGCTATTAAAGAATTAGCGGAGAGTGCCGTTGAAGCCGAAGTTACTCGCGGAATTTTAGAAGATAAACGACGTGTTGATGGTCGCGCTTTAGATGAAATTAGAACTCTTCTAGCTGATACAGAAATGTTACCTCGCAATCATGGATCTAGTTTATTTTCTCGTGGTGAAACACAGGTTATGTCGATTGTTACGTTAGGCGCGCCCGGTGATGAACAATCATTAGAAGGCTTAGAAGGTGAAAGCAAAAAGCGTTACATGCACCATTATAATTTTCCAGCCTACTCAGTTGGTGAAGCCAAACCAAGTCGCGGACCTGGTCGTCGAGAAATTGGCCATGGTGCTCTAGCTGAAAAAGCGATTGTTCCGCTCTTACCTGGCCGTGAAGAATTTCCTTACACAATTCGAGTTGTGAGCGAAACACTTGGTTCGAATGGTTCGTCTTCAATGGCCTCAACCTGCGCTTCAAGTTTAGCGTTGTTTGATGCGGGTGTTCCTTTGAAAAAAGCGGTTGCCGGTATTGCTATGGGACTCGCTTCTAACGCCGATATGAGTCGTTGGGAAGTATTAACTGATTTACAAGATTTAGAAGATGGTAATGGTGGTATGGATTTTAAAATTACGGGCACGGTTGATGGTATTACTGCCATTCAACTTGATACAAAAACAATCGGTTTGGATAAAGCAATCATGGAAAAAACTTTAGTACAGGCGGCTAAAGCTCGTACTCAGATTTTAGAAGTAATGAACACTGCTTTATCAGCTCCTCGTGGAGAATTATCAAAATATGCTCCACGGATTACGACAGTCATGATTGATCCAGAAAAGATTCGGGAAGTTATTGGTAGTGGCGGAAAAGTGATTAATGAAATTATTGATGCGTGTGGTGTTTCAATTGATATTGAAGATTCGGGCTTAGTTATGGTTTGCGGTGTTGAACCAGAAGGTGTTAAAAAAGCGATGGACTGGATTAATAATATTGTTCGTAAGTTTGAAGCCGGTGAAGTTTTTACGGGTAAAGTAGTTCGCTTAATGGACTTCGGCGCGTTTATTGAATTAGTTGCCGGTCGCGATGGTATGGTTCATGTTTCTGAATTAGCCCCCTACCGAATTGGTAAACCTAGCGATTTTATTGAAGTTGGTGATATAGTTACCGTAAAGATAAAAGAGATTGATGACATGGGACGTGTTAATTTAACAATGAAAGGTTTGGCTGAAAATGAAACATTGTGGAAAGATGAAAAAGGTAAGGATACAGGTAATAGTGGTAGTTTCGATCGTCCACCTCGCCGTGATTCTAACTCGTCTGCCGGTAGGCATGACGGTCCGCGTCGCCCTCGTTTTGGAGGCCGCTAATTAATAAATTTATGTCCGACCAAACATCCTCAGTACGTATTACAATTACGACCGCTAGTTTGTTACGAATTATTGCTGTCTTGTTGGGATTATATTTTGCTTATTTAATTAGTGATATTCTAGTTTTGCTTTTTGCCACTGTTATTTTTACAAGTGCAATTGACCCGTCAGTCGACTGGATGAACCGCAAAGGAATTCCTCGTGGTTTCGGTATCCTTATTATTTATTTGGTATTACTGGGTGTAATTGGGGCGGTTGTCTATTTAATTATTCCACCGATTATTACTCAGTTTGGGCAGTTAGGAAATGATCTACCGATGTATGTTGAACGTTTTAATGAGTATTTAGGAAAGTTACGAAATTTTGGTAGTGATAATTGGGTCAGTAATATTAAAAATTCTCTTTCTAATTCAAGCTCTGGTTTACCTTCAGCCGCAAATAGTATTTTTAGCACACTTTTTTCTTTCTTTGGTGGTATTTTTTCTTTCGTCATTATTTTAGTGATTACTTTTTATATGGTGGCTGAAGAAAATTCGATCCGTAAGTTAGTATGGTCATTAACTCCGGAACGTAATCAGCATTATGTCATGGATCTCTTGACTCGCATGCAAAAAAAGATTGGTTTGTGGATGCGAGGACAGTTGATTCTTTGTGTGGTTATTTTCTTACTGACATATATTGGTTTAACAATTCTGGGAGTTAAGTATGCCTTAGTCTTAGCGTTAATCGCCGGTTTAACTGAATTTATTCCTTATCTTGGTCCAATTATTGGTGCTATTCCGGCGGTATTTTTAGCCTTTAGTCAGTCACCGATGCACGCTTTATTGACTGCTATATTATATTTAGTAATTCAGCAAATTGAGAATAATTTCTTGGTACCCAAGGTAATGCAGAAAACTGCTGGTTTAAATCCGATTATTAGTATCGTGGCTTTAATGATTGGTTTTTCATTAGGGGGAGTACTGGGGGCTTTACTAGCTATTCCTGTTACTACCGCCGGTATGGTCTTGGTTGAAGATTTGATTGATAATAAGTATTTGATTAAGAGCAAAGAATCAACCAAGAGTTCAGATTTAAAATAGTTTAGATTATAAAACACCCGCCTGACAGAGGAGGGTGTTTTTGTTTAGATTAAAATTGCGTTAAAGAAAGAACTATTTTTTTATAAAAGGTTGTAGCTCTTTTTTGGTAAGAAGGCGAAAGAAAGTAGCATAATTTTTTAAAGCAGTTGAAGGAGCATGCTTAAAGCCAATGTACTGAAGCTTCTTTCCGAGGCTTTTTATTTTTAAAATAGCCGGAATTAAATCAGTGTCGGAGGATATTAAAAGTGCTATATCATATTTATTTTCATATGCTCCGACGAGTAAATCTACCGCGATGTTAACATCAACGCCTTTTTCGTGGTATACACCGTTATTTTTCATTAAATAACCTTTATGAAGTAGAATTTTTTGCTTATTAAGATTATTGAAAAGAGTATTTTGACCATAACGAATTTTATCACCTTTAGAGTTATTAGGTTCTTTCTGTAGAGCTCCAACGTAGTAATTAATGGAATCTAGTATTTGATTCTTCGCAAGAAAGTCACATAAACCTCTATAATTAAATTTACTAGTATTAGATATCTGTAGTTTTTTTAATTTAAAGTATAAATTACTGCCGTCAATATAAATAATAAGGCGTTCTTTGGCATTCATAAAATAAAAAAACCTCACAATAGCCATTGAGACCATGTGAGGTTTTTCAAGCCCCCACTGTGCCCTTGCGGTCAGAATGGGGGGGTTTAGTAAAAGAAAGGAATAAACAACTGGATAAATTTATTATATCAAATTAAATACGAGTGTCAAGAGAAAATATTAATTAAATATTAGCTAAAATTTCTGGCAACATTTTTTTAATTTCTTGCATTTCCGTATCGTTAAAACGTTGTAAAACAAATTTATCACCGGGAATATTTTTTCTTTCATCAGTACTAACACCAATGCGGAGGCGATTAAAGTTTTTTGTCTTTAAGTGATTGATGATTGACTGAACTCCGTTATGACCGGCACTACTTGAATTAGAAGCCACTTTATTTTTACCGAGAGGTAAGTCAAGTTCATCATGAATAATTGTTAAGATAGAAGTTAAGTCGCTGTCTTTTTTTGTACCAAAAAGCGTTCGGGGAAGGAGGTGATAATAACGTAAGATGGCCGCCACTGATTCCCCAGAATTATTCATAAATGTCGTTGGCTTAACTAACATATAGTCTGAGCCTTCGGCAATTAAAGCCTTGAACTTTGTATTTTCTTGCCAGCTTATATTATTCTGATGAGCTAATTCGTCAACCGCCATAAAGCCCACATTGTGACGAGTGTTTTCATATTTTTTACCTAGGTTGCCGAGACCGATAATTATTTTCATAGAATGACTTTATGAATCATGAGCACCATGAACATCTCGTCCTTTTTGAACCCACATTGTAATCGGAGTACCAAGGAATCCAAACTTTTCGCGTAATTGGTTTTCTAAGAAACGTAAATATGAATCGGCTAAACTCTCACGCGTACCAACTCGAACCATAAACGTCGGCGGATTAGTACCGGTTTGGGTAAAGGCGTAGAGACGAGGATATTTTGTTCCACGGCCTTTAGTTGGACGATGTTTTTTTACCGCAGATTTCATTAACCAGTCCAAGTTGTTTTGAGAAAGGGTAACGTGACGTTGATCATTAACGCTTAGAATCAAATCAAGTAAGTGATCAATTTTTGAATTATTTTTAGCAGAAATAAATTGAATCGGGACGTAGCGAGCAAATGGTAATTCACGATTGATATAGAGCGTGAATTTTTTTGTATCATGTTCGTCAACTTTATCCCATTTATTAGCGACGATAATTAAACTTTTTTTACGTTCGATAATTTCTTCAACTAAGCGAGCATCTTGTTTAGTAATGACTTCGTTAATATCTAAAATCAACAAGGCTAAATCAGATTTATTCAAAGAGGCCAGACTTTTATCCATGCTGAATTTTTCTAGTGTTTGAGATTTATGACCGTGTTTAGTAATTCCGGCGGTATCAACAAACGTTAAGGGCTGATTTTTGTAGGTAAAATTAGTTGACTGGGGTTCGCGGGTGGTATGAGGAACTTCACTGACAATCACGCGGTTGTAGCCAAGAATGGCATTAAGTAAACTTGATTTACCAACATTTGGTTTTCCTAGTAAACAAACTTTAATAGGTATAATTGGTTGAGGAAGTAAAGCAGCAATATCTTCATCATCATCTTTTTCTTCCTTGGATTTAGTCTTAGTTAGATCGATGTTACATTTTTCTAAAATAGCGTCGAGCATATCACCAGTACCAGCACCAGTCGCAGCTGAAACAGGAAAGACTTGTCCGAGGCCGAGATTGTAAAAATCACTTGTTTCCGGAACTCGTTTAAAGGCATCAACTTTATTTGCGATAATAATTACTTTGGAAAGATCTGGAATAATGCGTTTGAGAATTCCGGCCATTTGTTTATCTTGAGGCAGTAAACCTTCTTTAGCATCAACCGCAAAAATAATAATATCGGCTTTTTTTAAATAATCACGAGCTTGCTTTTGAACTAACTCATCAATTGTTTCCGCTTTAATTTTTTTCTGGCTTAAGAAATCAAGATTCATAAAGCCACCGGTATCAATCAAGGCAAATTCATGACCACGCCATTCAACCGTTGCAATATTACTATCACGAGTAGTGCCGGGGGTATCAGAAATTAAGGCCTGACGCTTTTCAATTAGGCAATTAAAAAGAGTCGATTTACCAACGTTGGTTCGACCAAAGATGACGATTAGAGGTTGTTTAGCAGTAGGTGACATGATTACGGGTCTTAGCTAAAAGTTAATTATTTTATATTGTGAGTCTAGTATAAAATGGCTTAATAAGCAAGTAGAAAAAGCCCTAAAATTGGACTAATTTATAGGTTTATATCTTACCTAAATGTATCCGCTGACAAATCTGATCGAGTGGGCCAAAGAGTCCATACTCTAGAGGAGAGAGATTTTATACTCTCCCGTATATTGTACAGGTCAGGGAGAGCGTAGAGTACAGCTCCCTGGCCTGATCTTTCTTGTCAGCGGGTAGATTAAGGTAAAGTTTTCTTGTTTTATTGTCTGTTATAGAAGAACTCAATTATTAGTTTTTAATAACTTAATATCATTATTAGAAGTAAAGGGAATGCAGTAAGTCATTCCCGTGCTTATAATATTTATTACCTGCTTACTCAGGTGAGAGTTAATGACTAATAGGAAAGCCCGAATGCTCTTTCCCGTTTTTACGAGTACCAACTTTCCAAAATAAATTTGAATAAGAACAAAAAGCATCGCTAAATCTTGATGCGATTCCATACTTCATTGTCTCTATTTCCAGTAGAGACACAAAGTAGCCAAAGCATTGTTTTAGTCTTTCTTCATTAGTTATTTTATTAATGAGACTAAAAAAACAATTTAATTTTTTTATCTGTAGATCGAGATTATACTCGACTACTTTGTTTCTTCCTAGGTCTGAGGCAACTGCCCAACCGACACATAAGCGGAGGTTTGGAGCAGCTAAGAAGTTGAATCGGGAATCACTATCTATGTATCCTAGTGGTTGATTTTTATCAGCTGAAAAAATTTTTGCATTGTAGTCAAGTACTTTTTTATTTTGGGATACTTCTTGCTTGCTTTTTCCCCATATTTTTTCATAGCAAGCACAAAGATTTGATAATTTTATTGGACCAATCTTTATTTCCCCCACTACTGCCGTTGTATCCCCGTATTTCTCTTTGATTTTTATTATGGCAATAACTTTTATGTCGTTTATGCCAAAATTTGCTAAATTTTTTTGTATCTTTTGATTTCTTTTCATTTTATTATTCTCCATTTTTTATTTTAGAAAAAAGCCCCGATAGATTATTAACGATATAGTCTACCGTTCGCTTTCTTCTAAAATAATAAAGAGAATTATTATTTTTTACATATTAAATTATTAATGAATAAATCTATTTCGCCATTTTTGGCTCATCAGTCGAGACATATATCTCAAAATAGAGAGAAGTTTTGTAACCAAGGATAACTTCTCGAACCTTTGAATATACATTTTGAGACATAAGGAGCTTAACTAACCATGTTAAGCTCCTTTAAACCTTATTCCCTTTGGTCTAATTGCCACCTTTCGAAGATGGCAACGTAAGCGGGCAATATTTCTTGCCTACATTCTTTTGTTGACTCGTCGTATAAGTCAACAAAAGAAATTCCAGCGTCTATTAAGAGGAGTTCTATTTCCTCTGAATAAACACTTTTCAATATTTTCAAATTTTTATTCTCAGGTGCTAAAAACTTGCCCTGAAATTTTTCAATTATAACATCTCGTCTATCGACGAGAATGTTATTTGAAAGTTTGAAGATTTTGTTTCCTTCAAACTTTCCCCAATTTTCGGCACTCCAGCGTGTGCCGACTCTTTTTTCTAACCAATTTACAGCCTTATTTCCATGCTGTAAATTGTTCGAAAATTTTGGGTTTTTTAAGGTTACTATTAATAATTTTTTCATTTTTAATTCCTTTCATTTTTTTATTTTAGAAAAAAGCCCCGATAGATTATTAACGATATAGTCTACCGTTCGCTTTCTTCTAAAATAATAAAGAGAATTATTATTTTTTACATATTAAATTATTAATGAATAAATCTATTTCGCCATTTTTGGCTCATCAGTCGAGACATATATCTCAAAATAGAGAGAAGTTTTGTAACCAAGGATAACTTCTCGAACCTTTTTTCTAAATAACAACTGCCGCGTTGGTAATTAATTTCATACCGCCGCGACTGGTTTGAATCTCAATCATCTCCCAAGCAACAATTTTGCCTGAAGAAACGAGAGATTCTTTCCCAAGTGCTGCTGAAGTATCACCATTGACCTGAGAATACCAATTAGGTCGTCGGTAATATTCAAATACTCGGTCTGGTAAGCCGGCGGCAATTGATTTGCACAAATTTTCTTCAGTTCCGATATTAGAGATATCAAAACCAAAGTTTTTCATCGTGCGTGTTAATTGTTTTTCCGCTTGCCATAATTCCTGTAAGCCGCGATATGATATAAAATTTTTTCGGCAAAAGGAACCGATAGATTCTTCGCCTTTATTTTCTGCTGCTCGGACAACTTGTATCGCAGTCCAGGAGTCGCAGGTGGTCGAGGTTTTAAATCTATTATGAGCTGAACGAGCTTGGTGGCCTTCTTCTTCATTTCTTGGTACATACAGAAGCCGGATACCTCTAGCCGCAATCGCGATAGCCATCTCTCGTAAGCAACCTAGTTCAGTTGCCTTAAAGAGCATTGCCGCATCACGTGGATCACAGCCGAGCTCGATAGCCTTTTTCCCAACCAAAGAAATTTGAGCATCAGGAGTCTCATCGACAAATCCCAGCATCTGGAGTTGGCGTTTAGCCTCTTTCCAGTTAGCTTTTTCCGGATTGTCAATGAGCCTGAGGGAGTTTCCGATCCGTGAGAGTCCGAGTGCTTTGATAGTCAGCACAATTTCTCTCAACGGTTTACGGAGAATTTCCGGCTTAGTTTTAGCCGGTCGTTTATCTTTATTTTCAGAAGAAAACAAAGCAACGTATTCTCCTGATCGGACACGGCCGCAGCGTCCGCGACGTTGAATTAATCGATCTTTCGCTACTTCCGTCAGATGTAATGACGAAGTATCAGAGATCGGATCATATCCAACTTCGCGAGCCAGACCGGAATCAACTACCCAGCCGATATTTGGCAAGGTCGCTCCAGTTTCTACTATGTCAGTAGCAACCGTAACCGTAACTCCGGAGTGGTCGGTAAAAGGAGCGTGACGCTCTTTGCCGTTGAGGTCGCCGTGCAAAGCCAGAACAGTCACACCATTCAACTGAAGCTTATTAATGGCTTCAATGGTTTGGACAATTTCCGCTTTGCCAGGCATGAATACCAAGCCATTGACGTTATCGCCATGCTTAGTAATCATGGTGGCAACCTGATCGGCAGTTCTGGAAAACAGACTTTCGCCATTACCTTCCTCATACCTTTCGATAATCGGATAGACCGTAGTGAGGTCCGAACCGTCCACCATGTCGCAATTGAAATGCGATGCTAAAACTTGAGCATCAGTAGTCGCGCTCATTAAAAGAAACGCAACTTTTGATCCTTCATTTTGAGCTCGTTCCACTAAAGCAACATTAAAGTCACTCATAATAGAACGTTGGTGGAATTCATCAAAGAGAATAACCGATACACCTTTAAGCGTTGGGTTGTTACGGATTTTAACCCGTAACATTCCCTCGGTCATAAACAGGATTTTGGTATTTCTTCCTGCTTTTTTCTCCCCGCGAATTTCGTAGCCGACGAGGTCACCGAGGGAAACCTCCATTTCCTCAGCAACACGAGTTGCTAATTCAACGGCCAGGATTCTCTTTGGAACAGAAATATAAATCATTCCGTTTCTTGTGAACCCAGCCTCGTGGAGGGCTTGAGGTGTTTGAGTAGTTTTGCCAGTGCCGGTTGGCATGACAACCACCCCGCGACCAGATTGTGCTAGAGCAACGATCTCGTCTGCTTTCTTCCAGAATGGTAAACCTAAAGATTTTCCGTTCTGGTTTTTTTTAATAATGCCCGTGGCTAGACAGCGGTCTTCGACCATCTGTCTAATTTTTGACTTCAAATTTTTGTACTCCGCTTTGTTATGGCGGAGCATACTTTTTTGTTGTCGAAAACTTTCCAATTCTTCAGGCGTTAGTACTTGCCTGTAGTACTGGGCCCAACCGACATATTTCGGGTTGCGGATGCATCCCTCAATGTCCAGCGGGAGTCCAACCCCGGGAATTGTTAACACCCCTTCAACCATTACAGCGGCTGATGACCCTGTCGGCCAATCGGCTACCGAAATAGTTTTACGGTATTTGAGTCCAGTTACTGACTCAATTTTTACCCGAAGTTTCTCATCCTCCGGATTATTAACGAGAAAACGAACATCTACGTCAATAACTTTAGTCTCATGATCTAAAATAAATAGATCTGAAACTAAAGAACCGCCGAGGATTATTTTTACTCCATCCCCAAGACGTTCTTGCCAATCGGCAATCAACGCTTGGATTTTTTTTAATATACTTTTCATAATTGGGTCCTCCTGAGACCCCTCATTTTATTTTAACAACATTCTATAAGACAAAAATATTTATCATGTAAGATGTTATTACAATATATATAGAAGAAGAGTGGTTAATAAAAACTAACCACTCTTCGGTTGTTAGAAAATATCACTGATCTCCCGGTCATCCCAGGTAATACCGCCAGTTAATTTTTCGCCATCCCAGAAATAATAATGGGCTCGCGGCGAACCATAGAGGCGTCCTGAATAACCTGTGCGGAAAATAGAATTTTTTGGAATCACAGCAATAATCTGTGATCCTGATCCCATTCGTCCGGCGTCACCTTGGGCAATCATACCTTGGCAGATAATTTCGCCAGGAAAGGGGAGAAATTTTATTTCATCTCCATTCCCTAAAGGTTGAGAATCGCGATCTCCGGTGTGAGAGTTTCCTCCTCTAAAACCGATTTCTGTGTAGAAAACTCCAATCATAGAGTTATCATTTACATTTTCGGTTTCAGAAACCACAAGTTTTGGTTTCCCAGACTTTGTTTTGGAAGTTGTGGCTGAGTTAATATTAATTTTGCAATTCATCTTCCATTCCGGGTACTGTAGGTTTGTGAGCTGGACTGGTAAGACACCGCGTTCACGGCCTCTACCCTCTTCACCGACAATAATCGCCGGAATTTCCAGGTTAGCTCCTTTAAGAAGAAGTTTTTCAATAACTGCCCCTTCAGAAACGGAACCAGAATTAATCGTGAAAATTTTCATTTTTTTCTCCTTTTAATTTGTGCTCTTGCTTTATGTATAAGCGTGAGCGTTTATTATTCAATATGAACAATATATCGAATAAAAATTTTAATTTATATCCAAAATGTTGTTCATATAGAAATAGGAGATTCTGTTTCGCCGTTTTCGGCTCATCAGTCAAGATATACATCTTGAGACAGAAAAGGAGCTTCTATATAACCAATAGAGAAGCTCCTTAAAACCCGTAGTTGGACACTTTGTGCGTAGCGACAGCACGGGCGGTCCGGTGAGAACGCCTGCTAATTTTTAAGAATCAGAATTAACTAAACTGATTGAAATCGATAATCTTAAGCAGCTTTTTTAAGCTGTTCTAGATTATTAATTTCTTTTAGAATTATTGAGCAGTCGAAGACCGCCTCAATAATTTTTTTTATCCCACCATTAGCCTCAATGACCTTTGGAGGGAATATAATTTTAACCTGATCTATCGGCCTTCGTGACCGATTGATCATTGACACCATTTCGGGTGTCATCTGGTTAAAGATTTTGGCGGCGCGGTTCAGAGAACCGACACCAATTTTTTTTGCCACTTGTATTGCCCTGTGGCTCGGGATATCAAAGGCTTCAATAGCCAATGATATTGTTAAAACAAAAAAACTTTTTGAATCTGACATATTTAGGCCCTCCTAAGACCTTTTTTAATTGTTTATTTTTTGTTTTAGTGAGTCGGTGAGGGATCGAACCTCTAATTGCCGAATATCCATCCGACTCATTTGAAACTCAATTTAGCGTCTGACGACGAAGGAATCTGCTTTCCTTAGGCTCACGTGTGTTGACCTTTTAAGCGCCATACCCGTGATACTTTCTTTTGCCCGTACTTTAACGTTGATGGCTGGGGTATAAAAACTACCCCTCTTCAATAACCGGAAATAGTCAGTTTCCGGAACTATACTGATGATCAATGACTAGTCGATCAATTCTCCGACTCTGTAGCTATCGCCATGGGCGATGCTGACAACATACTTCGCCACTTTCGGGTCGAAGCACGCTACCGCCTGGTATAAATGCCCAAGTTTATGAGCAAGTACCATAGCTACAGGAAGTGATGCTGGGCCGTTGACCCGTATCACTTCTCCGCCGGAGATTTCCCCGCTCTGGATCATTTCACCCAGTCGTGTTTCCACGAAAGGAACGATTTGATCGTTTTGAGCGGGATCCCCGAAGGCAATTTTTAATATATTGCCTTCAGTTATTTCAATGTTATATAACATTGAATTCTCCTTTTCTATTTGCCTGCTTTTCACCGTCTGCAGGACGTTATTAAATTTCTTGGGCCAAGGTGACTGGCTTGCTTATCCGATAGGTTTTATAATCGGATTAGGTGTTGGGCGAGCGTTTTAATCATTGGACGCTCTGAAACTAGCTCACCTCGTTCAAGATGATGAACGCTTCCCCGAAGAACATTGTTAGAGTCAATATTTTTGACAACATCTTCAGTGCCGTGATAATCCGAATAAATCTCGGCTATCACGACTAACCCAACTTTTTGTGCGAATTCGCGCCACTCCTCAAACTTATCTTTATTACCAGATAAGATGACCATATGAGTAGCACCTGAGCATATTTGCTCATTTTCAATTGATGGAATACCACCAATATCAATGAGCGTCAGCTCAAGTGAACAGTTTCGCACTGACTCGGCGATTCTGTTCACGAATCCGGGCGTGAATTTGCTTTTATATACCGCCTTACACGCTTGAGCGGTTTTTGGGTCAGTATTCATGGCTTCTTGAAACCATGAACCCTCCCCATCAGGACATCCCGTGATGACATAAGGATACGGTGCGCCTGGTATTTCTTTTATTGCCTGCTTTAATCCTTCTCGCAGACAGCTTTTGCCGGACCGTGGGGGGCCGGCGAGAACGATCCGTTTCATTTCTGGGACAGTTCTGTTATGGATGCGTAGGAGAGGAAGTTGTTTCCCCATCCTGTCCCCTGTAGCACATAGGGGAATTCTAACGGGTCATAGAAACCGTTAGAAATTTTTTTGATTTTTGTTTCCACCTCCTCTCGGGTGGAGCAGTGGTAGTTGAACCACTGCCAATTATTATTGACTCTGTGAATATCAGGGGATTCAATCCCTGAAAATACAGAGCCAAGACTGCTGACGATTTTTCCGTCCACAGTCTCTTGCTCCCACTCTTCCCATATTGGCATTATGTGAGGCCCTCCAGTGGGACACTCAGACTCAGAGATTTCAACACCCTCGAATTTTGGGTGTTTCTTTTCCCCTAGTCTTTTTACCAACTTTACGATCTCCACCTCCACTGGGAAATATTCATAGTGTCGGAAGACCTTAATTTTTAAGGTCTCCTTTTTTATGTTGGGAAAAATGGCTTTCTTTTTGTAGCATGCCATTCTCACCCCAGCTCCGATGTCGTCCTCACCGACACCGCAGGCTTCTCTTGTTACTTCCACTCCAAATCTTGCAGCAGCGGAAGACAAGAAACGGTGTTCGTCACCGTTGCCGTACCAAATTATTATATTCCCCATTTTTCTCAGCCCTCCTTAGGCCTTTTTAATTTAATTTTCAACAACACCCCGAACACCTACACGCATGGGAGCAGTAGGAATCCGTTCGTGTTGCTAAAAATAAAGAAGGATCCATAACACCAAACAAAACTCGGTCGCTCCGGTATAATAATCCCCGAACGAATATATCGCTTTGTCTAGTACTATAGCTATTAAGTTTTTAAAGTATTGTTTTTCCTCTCTCCTCTCCATGTTGTCACCTTAGTGGTGATTGATAGAGTTGTAATAAGGAAATTTGTGATGACGAAGGGGGTTAGTCTTCAATCATCAGCCGATCTCATTATTACTAAGAACGGTTGATAGGAATGATGTTCGAGAGACTTGCCCGCCCACTTGGTGGGGCAGTTGGGTCATACTGTACTTATCATCGCCCGTAGTTTAAAGGGTTCGTTTTCCCTTTGCCCTACCGTCGGCTCACCAGCGACTCTCTCCTGAGAAACATCTGGCTTAAGTCCTATCTAACGAAATTATATTTTATATAAAGAACTGTATTTTCTCTCTCCTCTTTAAGAATCTCTCTCTTATTAAGGGAAGTATGGAGGGGAAGATAGAAACCATTGTATATATGTAAGACTATTGTTTCTTTCCTCTCCAAGCTTCCTTCGATAAGCTTATTTGACTGATTGTTAATTTCCTGTCCTAATCTCAACTTGATAAAACCATTATACACTATTCCTCTAGTTTTGTCAAGAGTATATGACTAATATTAAATTAAATTGTTTTTATATAATAAAAAAAAGCATAAAATGCTTATAATATTTATATAAAAATGTCATGGTATGTTGACAAAACATTATTCATGCTGTATAATGAAAGTATATTATGTAATCTATTACATTCTCTATGACTACTTTGATCAACACTCCAAGCTACCAACAATCCTTAATTCAGGCCGGGTTATCTGAAGAACAGGCCTTAATATATGAATATTTAGTGAAAAATGGGCCTCAAACTGCCGGAAAGGTCAGTATTTCTACCCCGTTAAAGAGAGGTTTAGTCTATAAATTACTGGATCAACTGGTTGAAAGTGGTTTAGCTATTAAACATGATGCTCCTGGGAAAGTAGCTGTTTTTGAACCAGCTCACCCCCTTAAGCTCAAAGAATTAGCGGAAAAGAAGGAAGCAGACGCCAAAAATGCCCAAGAAGCCTTAAAGGGGGTACTTGAGAAGATGACGATTGATTATAATTTGATCTCAGGACGACCGGGAGTGAAGTTTTATGAGGGGATTAATGGAATTACCAGTATCTATGATTCTTTATTAGAGCAAGGAAAGCCCATTGATAGTTTTGAAGATAAGGGAGAAATGATTGCTTTAATTCCTGACTACGCCAAAGCCTACCCTAAGCGTCGGGTAAAATTAGGAATTACTAATCGAGTGATTGCGCCGTCTGATAATCCAATTAATCAATCCGACTCAGCATTAATGAGAGAAACACGTTTTATACCAACTAAAGACTTTCCCTTTCGCATGGATGTAAAAATTGCTGGTCGGCTCGTTTCATTAATTACCTTTCAAAAAGAAAATCCAGTTGGCGTTTTAATTGATAATCAAGAGATTGCTGATAATTTTAGAATATTATTTGAAATGGTCTGGAAAACACAATCCTCAACCGAATTAAAAACAGCCACTGAGAAAACCGAAAAAAAAGATATTTCCGAACCAAAGAAAGACCAAACCGGACCAGTCTATACTCGATTTGCGTAATAAAAAAACTCCGCATAAATGTGGAGTTTTTTACTTTTGTTAAGCGTTAAGCGGCTAGAGTTGAAGTTGTTTTCTTGGCTGCTTGCGCGCGAGTGTACGTTAAGCCGGTACTATCAAGTGAAGTAAGATATTTTTCGTCATTTGTTAATTCATCAAAAGATATTACCTCACAGTTTGGTTCAAGCTGAGAAGCTAATAATTCTTTAGACGAACCTTCTTTAGTAATAATCAGAGAGAGGGGAACACGTTCTTGTTGGTAATCTTCGCCTGGAAAACCTGGACCAAGGATTACTAGAATTTCTGTTTCATTTTTAAATTGTTCACGAGCTTTTATTATTTCCGCAAACCGGTAATACCAGCCATCATTATCTCTAATGCTATCATCAAGGGCGACACCTCCCGTTTTTAGTTTATCTACTAGAGTAGTTAAAAAGTTTTCATAATCTTCATGACGGCTGTAAACAGTTGATCGGACAGCTAGCTCCACATCGATTTGATTATCGGCGAGACGATTAATATCTTTAATATCGCCGATCATTGTATTGGCTGGAAAGCCACTAATATATGTGTTGTAGTCAGCAGTTTCCCAGTCATTATTCAGGTAATGAGTAATATTTTTTTCTAATATTTTTTTGGCTAGCTGAATAGTACTACTTAAGGTTGTCACATCAATTTTATGGGGATAGATTACTTCACCAGACTGAGAACGACTACTAATTTCGGAAGGTAATAGCGTTGCTTTTTTGATCTTTGACCCAAGGGTTGGAAGAATTTCTTTGAGTGAGTTAATATCTTGGTCTAATTTATTTTGGATAGCAGTGTCATACGATAGAGTATCCTCATGAGCTCTGCCTTCACTAATAATTAATGATTTATAGATAATTCCACTCAGTTGATTTTTTTCCTCGAGAGAAAGTGTCTGGCCGATTTCCTTTTCAATAGTTTCAAAGTTTAAAACCTTACTGATAACGCTATCAAGGGGATAATAGATCTTATCCGAGAGAGCAAAATCATTATAGTATTTGGTTATGCCTTGTTTATCACGCTCTTCTTTATTAAGTCCATTTCCAGGACCTATTTCCAATAAAGTTTGTTTTGAATTTTTTGAGTTACTCCGTTCTTTTAAAAATAATGGAAGTTGTATACCTAGCCGGCGATTATAGTCTTCAATTGAACGATCAACCTTCCAATGAATTTCAGGAATTGGTTGCAATCGATTCATTCGTTGAAGAACTCGAAAGCTCATGGCTTTATTATCTTTATCTAAAAGACTTTCAAGAATCAGGGCTTGAGATTTTTCATATTTATCAAGTTCTATATTTTCTTTTGATAAGAGGGAAGCAATATTTTTGAACTGTGATCTAATAATTTGGGTTTTTGGGTTTTCTGCTTGAAGCTCGGAAATAAAGCTGTTAATTAATTGCTCAGCTTGATGAGGATTTTTTTGAAGGGCGTCTTTAAGTTCTACTAAATAATCTTTTCCGCGGATAAGTAATCCTTGGACAATTGTTTCTTCGGTAATTTCAACGTCTTGGTACATCTCTTGAAGATCCTTATTAATAGTTTTGGCAACGGAATGAACTTGATCACTAAATGAAGTATAGGCGGCAAATAATTTTTCTCCACTTTCTTGATTAGGGATAGTTTCGGCTAGTGTTAAGAGGTGCTCACCATACGCTTGATCTTCTGATACGACTAAAAAGGACCTTAAAAAGTTTTCTTTAAATGATGGGTTGGTGGTGATAATTGTTTTAAAACGATTGAACGTTTTTTGATTAGTATTACTTAGAAATCTAAGTAAATGAATTTGTGAACGCAAGGGTAGCGACAGTAAATTAATATTTAAATCTCCTTCAATTGCCTGACGCATTTTCGGATCGTGAAGATGACGAAGTAACAGCGGAGTTTGTTCTTGAGTTGTTTTAGCAAAAGGATTTAACTCGTTATTTTCTAGTAAGTTATCATAGGAGGTAAAGTTCACTTTCTGTGTGGCGTTGTTGTAGGTAGTAACTATACTCTCAAGATAATGATTAAAATTAGTGGAAAAAGTTTTATGTTGTTTAGCTATTTTTTGATGAATAAGAAGGTAATCTCGTATGGCTTCCTTATATTCTGACCTTTGACTAATTTTCTCTTTAGCGGCCACATCGGCGCGTTTAGTAATTTGTTTATTTTCTTCTTGTTCTAGAACAGCCAATTCATAATTATTGATAAAGATACTAAGTTCTGGTAATTGAGTATCAGGAGTCTTTGAGTTAGCTTCTTGAGCAACCTGGTAAAAAGTCCCAATAATATCGAGAGCTTTCCTATTATCATTTTGATTAATACTTTCGGTAAAAGAGACTAATACTTTTTCCATTTGTGGTTTAATTTCTTTTGGTAGATGAGCGGTAATAAGGGGTAGTGAAGAACCACATTTTTCGATTAAAGATTTTCCTAAGGCATCATTTTTTTCTTGGTAGTTCTCATAAATACTATCGCTTTCCTTTTCATAATTCTGTATAAATTCTTTACGATGTTTAGCAGCCGTAAGATAATTTTCCCATTCACTAACAGTAAGTACCTGACTCGCTTCCTGCCATAGTTTGGCTTGTTGTTCAATCGAGCCTAGGTTGTTATTTGTTTTTGTAAAAATTACTGAGTTTACCTGATTAACAAATTCCTCGAAAGAAGCTGGATCTTTCATTTCTTGAGTAGTGACAAGTTGTTTTGCTTGTTCCATGGGAAGTATTGACGGTTGATTATTCTCTTTTGGTAAATTATTAACATCAAACGATGCGAAGCTGCATGGTGTATTCGTGTGGTCGGTAATGGCAATACTATCAGAGGCAATACGAATCATATTGCCGGCCGGAGGTACATTAATTGATGGTCTGATATATGTTTGTAGCCAGATGGACTGCTCTTTTAATTGTTGTTCTAAGGTTTCAGAAATTCGACCATAACTTCTATCACCCAAAAAAGTAACTATTCCCATCGTAGGGTTAATTTCTTCTTCTTTAACGCGTTCCAATGCGCTATCGACTGCGTAGGCCATTAACGGTGAATAATGCTGATCTTTAATACCCTGAATTATTTTTTCAGTTTTTGTGACCGCCCGATCCGCCCAACCCCCACCAGCCGCTTTAGCCCCGATTGTTTCTAATTGTTGAATGATATCTAATGTATCGGGAACGGAGAGATTTTTTATTTTCTGAATAAGACTATTTATTATTTCTTCCGAGCAAAGGTTTATTTCATATATAGCCTCGTCAACCATTGTTTGACCAAACCAGCCTTGAATTTCGGGAATACGGTTGGCTTTAGCGGTAGCTAGTAATAATTCATCAAGGTCAATTTCATTAGCTATAGAAGGGGAGGCCGAAAAAAGTAAATCCTTTATGGAGGAAATAAAATTATACGCTTTTTCTTTTTGATCCTGAATACCTAGTTTTTCAGAAGAAAATTTAATAAGTTCTTGAATAAAAACCGCCATACTTTGGCGGTATTCTGCCGGCATGGAATTATTCTTAATTTCTTCTTCGTCGCCAATTAAACGTGCAATTTGATGAGATAAATCATCATCTGACAACATTTGCTTACGACGATCATTTATATCAACACCGTTTTGATAGATATTTTCAAGATAGAGCCGAGAAAAATCTTTAACTGTTTCAAGTTTTTTTTGGATATTATTTTTTTCATCCCCTGGAATCGCTTCAACATCTTCTGGTTCTTGATCTATAAGATTAGATATATTATCAGATGGTTCTGGTTGATTAAAAAAATCTAGTGTTTCTTTCATAGACTAGAGTCAATCTTATAAAATAATAGTTATCATGGACCCTTGAATTTCTTTGGCTTACTTACTACCTATCAGGGCCGATAATTTTTTTAATTATTATTTTCCGTCCCCGAATTACTCTTATCAGCATCCGTTCCAAGAATTATAATAAAGTCCGGTTGTTTTTTATTACTCGTTTCGGCGGCGGTGGCTAAGTCATCTTTTAGCCAATCCGGTAAGGTGGGAGCAATATTAGCTCCGGTTTTTTCTTTAAGATATTCCAGACTGGAGCGTTTAGCGCCATAGCTTAAATCGTAGATTACTGATTTTTCAAAATTATGTCGACTGGAGTTTCCTATTTCCACTACCTGTATATTATCTTGCTCTAAGCCAAGCGCATAACGACTACCTAGTCCATTAACCCAGGTACCGTTAAGAATGGTGATACGTACATCTTCATTAGGTTTTTTAATTTCAGTTTCGTTCTTTGTTGGTGGTGTGCCAAAGAGATTATTAAAAAGATATATAACTTCGGAAAAATCTCCCGCCCGAGGCGTGAGGATATAAGCGCCATTATCACCAACACCATCTACTAATAAACCACTTGGACTATTATCTAGAACTTTATTAATGATCATGTCGCTCTTAACATTTTTAACTAAGCCAATTAATTTAACAATTTCCCAGATTTTTAAGTTGGTAGAAATATTATTTTGTAGATCATTTATAATTGCTGAGGTCTTTTTTGGATTTAGAAGCGTATTGGCAGATAAAACTTTTTCACGAACCGCCTCTAAAACTTTTTGTTGACGACGGGCGCGAGCAAAGTCAGTGCCTTCGCCACCAACCCCGTGTCTCGAACGAGCAAATTTCAAAGCTTGTTCACCGTTCATGTGTTGAAGACCTGGGTCAACGTGTAAATGTTCAAAGCGACTGTAGTAGTTAGGGTTTTCTTCTTGACCAAGAATTGGATAGCTATAATCATCAAGTGTATTTTCAACATTAACATCAATTCCGCCAACCTCATCAATAATTTTTTCAAAACCCTGGAAATCAACTCGGACATAATAATCAATTGGTGCCTCTAAGAGATGACCAACTACTTGGCTCGTCGCAATTCCTCCGGAACCCGGTTCTTTAGCTTCGGCTAAGGCATTAGCATTATTAATTTTTCGCAAGCCAAGATTTTCTAGGGGGATTGTTAAGTCGCGAGGGATTGAGAAAAGTGAAACTTGTTTGGTTGAAGGTTTATAGCTGGCGACCATAATCGTATCAGTCAGTTGTCCGCCGTCATGATTCTTTCCACCAATGCCAAGGAGTAGGATATTTATGCGATCATTTTCTTCACCTTTGAGATCCCGGTCGGCGCTTTCCGCTAAATGCTTAACTTGGCCAATAATTGGAATATTATCAATCCAGGAAACAGTGTTACTCGGAGAGATTTTGTTTTTGACGTAAAAAAAGGCGAAAAAAAGGATTATAATAACCACTGCCCAGAGCAAGGCCCGGAGCCAGCGTCGGCGTTTTTTTGGTGGCTGGATAGAAACTGGGTTTAAAGCCGCTAAGTTGTGGTATATTTCTTGATTGTTGTCCATAAGATGGTCAATGAGAAGCCGTAGTTTAACCATTATAGCTCATTTACTTGATTTAACAAATTATCGCCTAAACAAGCTAAAAAAGACCATTAAAATCGTTGACAGCCTTGTCTCGAAAAGCTATAATTGAATTACTTTTTATTATTTTTGAAAGCAATTTACTATGATTATTTCCTGGCTCGGACATTCAACTTTTAAGCTCCAAGGAAAAACTCAGTCCGATACGGTAACCGTGATTACCGATCCTTTTTATCCAGAAAAAACTGGTCTTAAATTACCGCGCTTAGAAGCCGATATCGTAACTATTAGCCATGGTCATGATGACCATAATAATAGTGAAGCGGTTAAAGGTGAACCACGAATTATTACCGGTGCGGGTGAATATGAAATTAGAGGTGTCTTTATTGAAGGTGTACCGTCTTGGCATGATGATAAAAAAGGGGCTGAACGAGGCGGAAATATAATGTATCGGTTTGAGATTGAAGATTTATCGGTTACGCACTTAGGTGATTTAGGAACGGAACTTGATAATAAACAATTGGAAAGTTTAGAAGGAACTGATATTTTGTTAGTACCGATTGGTGGTGTTTATACGATTGATGCCCAAAAAGCAGTAGCGGTTATTAATCAAATTGAACCACGAATTGTTATTCCGATGCACTATAAAATTCCTGGGTTAACATATGAGTTAGACTCGCTGGAGAAATTCTTAAAAGCGATTGCCATTAAACCTCGTGAAGAAGAAAAATTAAAAATTACCAAACGAGATTTGCCTCAGGAAAATATGGAAGTGGTAGTTTTAAGTTTTTAATATTACTATGTCAAAAACTACTAAGCCAACAACTCATAAAAAAGTCTCAAAATCAGTAAAATTGAAAGCTGTAAAAGAAAAAAAAGTTGTTCGAAAAAGAACCCTTCGACCTAAAATTGAAACAGTTGTTCCACCTTCACCTTTTTTAGCTTCTTCCGCTCATGGTCATACGATATATCAAGCCAATGCAGTTTTACATTCTCATCACGATCCTCGAAAAAAATTAACTATTATATTAGGAGTATCAGTGGTTATGACGGTTATTGTTATTGCTTGGATTCTTAATTTAAAGCG
This sequence comes from bacterium, assembly GCA_035438725.1. Classification (GTDB taxonomy): domain Bacteria; phylum Patescibacteriota; class Patescibacteriia; order Patescibacteriales; family Patescibacteriaceae; genus Patescibacterium. The sequence goes on from DAORIW010000006.1 coordinate 21,726, forward strand.
AATTGTTTCACCAGATGTCGTCGCATCTCAAAAAGATTCCGACATTTCCAGGGAATTTGTTGATTTAAAAAAAGAATTATCAACTACTATTGAAGATGTTAAAGGCAAGCTAAATGATTTAGATAGCGTTAACCAAGCTTCGCCCACATCTACAGTTACGCCTGATGTAAATGAAATTATGCGTGATACTTTTAAAAAAAGTGTACAGACCGAGAAAACTAGTCCAACGAGTATCATTACTCCAACTATTACTCCATCAACCTTACCTTAATATATGCCACCATCCACAAAAAAAACTAAAGAACCAAAGAAGATTCCGAAATCTAGCAAGTCTAATAATGTAGTAGCTGAAGAAACTTCTAAACTGGATCCAAAAGAAGACCCAAAGGGAACTTCAAAAGAAACCACGGCTAAAGAAATAGATATTTCTTTAAATAACGTCGGTACCCTTCAGGCTCAGCCGATTGTTGAAGAAATGAAGCGTTCATATCTTGATTACGCTATGAGCGTAATTGTTGCTCGTGCCTTACCTGATGTTCGCGATGGTTTAAAACCAGTTCACCGACGTATTTTATACGCGATGTGGAACTTAGGACTTCGTCCGAACGCAAAATTTCGTAAATCAGCGACGGTCGTCGGTGAAGTACTCGGTAAGTATCACCCTCATGGTGACAGCTCAGTGTATGACGCTATGGTTCGAATGGTTCAAGATTTCTCAATGCGTTATCCATTGGTCAGAGGTCAAGGAAACTTTGGTTCCATGGATGGTGATAATGCGGCGGCGATGCGTTATACCGAAGCAAAGCTAGCGCCAATTGCTGAAGAGTTGATGGCGGATATTGATAAAAAGACAGTTGATTTTATTCCTAACTATGATGGTTCGCAACAGGAACCGACTGTCATGCCGGCTCGATTACCAAACTTATTACTTAACGGTAGTATGGGTATTGCGGTTGGTATGGCGACAAATATCCCACCTCATAACTTACGTGAGTTAGCCGGTGCGATCGCCCACTTGATTGATAATAGTGACGCGACGGTTGAAGACTTAATGCAATTTGTAAAGGGACCTGATTTTCCAACCGGCGGTGTTATTTATGATCAATCAGAAATCGCTCGCGCCTATACGACCGGTAAAGGTGGAATTATTATGCGTGGTATCGCCGAAGTGGTTGAAACTAAACAAGGCGCTTTTCAAATTATTATTAGTGAGATTCCTTTCCAGGTAAACAAAGCGACATTAGTAGAAAAAATTGCTGATTTAGTTAAGGAGAAAAAAATTGAAGGTATTAAAGATTTACGTGATGAATCTGATAAAGATGGGGTTCGAGTGGTGGTTGAATTAAAGAAAGATGCCTTCCCAAAAAAGATTTTGAATAGTTTATATAAGCAAACTCAACTTCAGGAAACGTTTCACGTAAACTTATTGGCTTTGATTGATGGTATTCAGCCTCGTGTTTTAAATTTGAAAGTTGTATTGGAAGAACATATTAAACATCGCGAGAATGTTATTCGTCGGCGAACTGAATTTGAATTAGAAAAAGCCCGTGACCGCGCTCATATTCTTGAAGGCTTAATGATTGCTTTAGAAAATATTGATGAAGTAATTAAGATTATTAAAGCCTCCGCTGATCGCGAAGCCGCCAAGCTTAATTTGATGAAAAAATTCAAACTTTCAGATCGTCAAGCTTTTGCGATTGTGGAAATGAAATTAGGATCTCTGGCTAACTTGGAACGTTTGCATATTGAAAAAGAATTAAAAGAAAAACAAGCTTTGATAAAAGAATTGGAAAGCATTTTGAAATCACGGGTTAAAGTATTATCGATGATCAAAGCTGATATTACCGAAGTGGCGGAAAAGTTTGGCGATGATCGTCGAACAAAAATTATCACTCATGGTATTAAGGAATTTAATACGGAAGATTTAGTACCAAACGAAGAGGCGATGGTTTTGATGACTCGCGATGGTTATATTAAACGTTTAGCGCCGGATACTTTTAAGGTTCAAGCCCGAGGAGGCAAAGGCGTTATCGGTTTAACGACTAAAGAAGAAGACATGGTTGAATTTATGATGACTACCATGACTCATAATGATATTTTATTCTTTACAACTCGTGGTCGAGTTTTCCAGTTAAAGGCCTATGAAATTCCAACGACCCAACGAACCGCCAAAGGACAGGCGATTGTTAATTTCTTGCAATTACCTGGTGATGAAAAAGTAACCTCAGTCTTGCCACTCGATAAAATAACTAAGAGCGCGTATCTATTTTTTGCGACGGAAAAAGGAGTTGTTAAAAAGGTGCCTTTGGAAGAATTTTCTAAAGTTCGTCGTAGTGGTTTAATTGCTCTGAAGATGCGCGATGATGATGCTTTAATTTGGGCTAAGCCAACTTCTGGTAAAGATGAAATTCAGTTGATTACCGCTAATGGTCAGGCAATTCGCTTTAAGGAAACTGACGTTCGACCAATGGGTCGTAACGCTTCCGGAGTAATGGGTATTCGTTTGAAAAAAGGTGATACGGTGGTAGGTATGGGTGTAATTGGAACCGATAAAGAACACTTGAAAAAATACCAGGTGATTTCAGTAATGGCACATGGTTATGGAAAACGTACCCCGCTTTCCTTATATAAGGTACAGGCTCGAGGGGGTAGTGGTATTAAGACAGCAAAGATTACGTCAAAGACCGGCACGTTGACTAATGCGTATGTTCTCAACTCCGAACAGATGGCCGAACATGATATTTTGATCATTTCTTCTAAGGGACAGGTGATTCGTTTACCGTTTAAATCGGTAAATGAGCTTGGTCGTGACACCCAAGGCGTACGCTTAATGCGCTTTAAAGAAGAGAATGATGAAGTGGCGTGCGTCAGTTGGGTCTAGTTTGACTGGATCCTTCTCAAAGCGTATAATAGAGAGACTTTAATAATAAAAATTACTTATGGAAAACCATGTTTCACATGTTCATCCAGAGGGTCATGAGCCTCATGCTCCTGCCCCGAAGATGGAAGGAAAAAAGAATTTAATGATGGCTTTAGGAGCTGTTGCAGTTATCTTAATCGTCTTGGCCGCCGCTAATTTTAATGGTGGACTTTTCGGTAAAGGTGGTAAAACTGGTAATATTTCTTCTGATGAAGCTAAAACTCGCGCTGAAGAGTATATAAACAAGAATTTAGTTACTGGTACAACGGCCTCGATTACTTCGGTCGAAGACTATAGCGAAAGTTTGTATAAATTAAAAGTAAAAGTTGGTGATAATGAGATTGATTCATATATTACTAAGGATGGTTTAACTTTCTTCCCACAGGCTATGGATATGAGCGTCGCAGTTGCCGGGGCGGGTGATACAGCTGCTCAAACACCGGTAGTGGCAGCGGATATTCCAAAAAGTGGAAAACCAGCCGTTGAAGTATTTGTAATGAGTCATTGTCCATACGGAACTCAAGTTGAAAAAGGATTATTGCCAGTTATGGCGACTCTTAAGGATAAGGCTGATATAAAGATTAAATTCGTTAATTATATTATGCATGGTATTGATGAACTAAATCATAATACCTTGCAATACTGTATTGACCGTGAAGATCCTTCTAAGTATCAGGCTTTCTTAACTTGTTTCTTGAAAGACGGTAATGCTGATGGTTGCGTAACTTCAACTGGTGTTAATAAAAAGAAAGTTGATAGTTGTGTTTCCGAAACAGATAAAAAATACAAGTTAACAGAAGTCTTTAATGATAAGTCAAAATGGACAAATGGTAGTTTCCCTCCTTACGCTATTCATGAAGCAGAAAATGTTAAATACGGAGTTCAGGGTTCACCGACAATCGTTATTAACGGTAAGCAAGTTGAATCTGAACGTTCTCCAGCAGGGTTATTAGCTACTATCTGTGCTGCTTTTGATAAGAAGCCTTCAGAGTGTGATGCTAAATTAGACACAGTTACTCCTGGCGCTGGTTTCGGTACAACTGCCGCAAGTACATCTGGTAGTAACGCTGCTTGTGCACCTAGTTGATATTTAGATAAGACTTACATTTCGGATTTAGTTTCGAATGAAAAACGACCTTTCTTACGAAGGGTCGTTTTTAAGTTTGTAATAGTAAAAAAAGAAGCTCACATATAGATGTTATAATATGTGAGCAAAATTATTATCCCCCGGTTTTTTTAAAATATTTTAATGCATCGGAATATAAAATTCCGCCTACACTTAAAATTAGAGCGATTACAAGGATCCCTGCGCCCTCGATCAATCCGAGATCGCCCTTTTTTTTATTTAAAAAAGAGTTAATATCCCTTTTCATTTTTGAAAAGGGGATTACGATAAATCTGACTAAAATAATAGCCAGTTTATGAAGGATTTTTTGATTCTCATTCTCATCCCCAATTAAGGAGTATTCCATTTTTTTAAAAAATGTTTTCATTTTTTATCTCCTTTCTTTTTATTTAAATTTGATTAAGTTATTTTCTAATCATCTAAGTAATCTTAGAAAATGAGCAAATAACTCAATAAAATCATTAATTGTAAAAGTTCAGGTAATTTAGGATTATATCATATTTTCATATAAATGTCAATAATTTATAGAAAATAGGCTAGTTTCGAGGCTTTTTTAAATAAGTTGACTTTTATCTGATATAAATGATATATTAGAGCAGTACATATAACATTTCGAGCCTCGTGCTCGTATCATACCACCTCTAATAATCTCTTGGAATATGTCGGCTGTAATAGCAAGACTAGCCCGCCTAACGGCGAGACAAGGTGGCCAAGAGACTTTCGTTCGATCTTTAGATCGGCAAAGTTAGGAGCATTTTTTTTATTATGAAAAACTCTAAAATAAGTGAAGGTAGTGGTGAGTTCGCGGCTTTAATTAAAGACGATGTTTTTAAAATTCCTCAAGTAGGTGATACAGTTATCGGAAAAATTCTCACCGCCTCGAAAGCCGAAGTTCGTTTAGATATTGGCGGTGTGATGACTGGTATTGTTCGCGGTCGAGAATTATATTTTGAAGCGAGTGAATATTCTAAGTTAAAACCAGGTTCCGAAATTGAAGCGACAGTTATTGATGCTGAAAATGAATTTGGAGAATTAGAATTATCATTCCGTCATGCGGGCCAGGAAAAGACCTGGCAGGCTTTGATGGAAGCTTATGAAAAGAAACAGCCGATCAAGGTAAAAATCAGTGCCGCTAACCGCGGAGGCTTATTAGTTATGCATGCTCAAGTACCCGCTTTCTTACCGGTTTCTCAACTGTCCCCAGAAAATTATCCTCGAGTAGCCGGTGGTGACAAAACTAAAATTTTGGAAAAATTAAAGTCATTAGTTGGCCAAGAAACCGAAGTAAAAATTATTACCCTTGATCGTAAAGATGAAAAATTAGTCGTTAGTGAAAAGGATGCTTGGCAGGAAAAACAAAAGGACTTTATTTCTCAATATAAAGTGGGCGATACTGTTGAAGGTCGAATTATTGCAGTGACCGGTTTTGGTGTTTTTGTAAACTTTGGTGGTAACCTTGAAGGTTTAATTCACATTAGTGAGCTAGCGTGGCAGCGTATTGAAGATCCATCGGAAATTTATAAAGTAGGTGACATGATTCAAGCCCAGGTGATTAATATCGAAGGTGCTAAGATTTTCTTGTCAGCTAAAAAATTACTATCTGATCCATGGGTAGAAGTAGCTAAGCGTTATGAAATTGGTCAAACCGTTAAGGGATCAGTATTAAAGGTAAATCCCTTTGGTTTATTTGTTGAACTTGATGCCGATATTCATGGACTTGCGCACGTTTCTCAACTTGGATTGATAACTGGTCAAAAAATTGAAGACCTCTTTAAATCAGGTGACAAACTTGATTTTGAAATAATTTCTCTTGATATTAATGAACACCGCCTTGGTTTAGCGATGCCTGGAAAATCTAAAGAACGCAAAAGTAAAAGTAAAACGGGCGACAAGGAAAAGTCAGCTAAAACTGACGATAAAAAGGTTAAAAAAGCTGAAGATAAGGAATCTGTACCTTCGATAGAAAAATCAGATGAAAGTACAGAGAAGATTAAAGAAGAAACTGAAACAACTAAGGCTGAAACTCCGGTAAAAAAAACTAAATCAGCCGCTGCTAAAACTGCTGACGACAAAGAAGTAAAAAAAGAAAAAAAAGAAAACGCTAAAAAATAGATTTTGTTTTTTGGATGTAGCTCCTAAGATATGCTATATTTACTATATAAATTAAATTTATAAAGTATCTTTATGCAAAATATATTAAGTATCGTTAAGACCAAGCTTAGTAGCTTAATGTGGACATTTATTGTCACGGGTATTCTTTTAGTTCTGTTAGCTGTTATTTCGGTCTGGACTGATTTATTACTTCGTCTTTTAATGGGTCTAACGATCTTGTTAATCGCCTTTAGTTTGTTTTCAGTTGCTCATAAAATTCATTCGATTCGCAAACATTTAGATTAGAATTTTGATTAAAATTTAGGATCAAGACTAAGATCGTTTGCTTTAATAGTTTTTCCTATAGTATGAAAAATATTGTTAAAAATATTGCAATTTTATTATTCGCCTTTATTTTTTTAGGGGCTTTGTTCTCATTGTGGAGTAACGAAGGTACTAAAGAAAATATTATTGGTTTTCAGGAACTGGTGACGGAGATAAAAAATGAAAAAGTGGCTAGTATTGAAATTGATACTGATACCTTACATATCTCTTTAAAGGATGGCAGTAAACAAACGGCTACTAAAGAAAGTGGCCAGCCATTATCTGAGTTATTATCTAACTTAGGTGTTTCGGGAGATCAAATTGCGGCGGTTAATATCAATGTAAAATCAACAACTGGTTTTCAGGCGTGGGCAGGGGCTCTTTTGCCATTTATTATTCCTTTCTTGATTTTAGGTCTCTTTATTTTCTTCATGATGCGGAGTGTTCAGGGAGCGAATAATCGAGCGATGATGTTTGGTCAATCTCAGGCGAGAGAAAGTATTCAATCAACAAAAGATAAAATTACTTTTAAGGATGTGGCTGGCGTAAAAGAAGCTAAAGAAGAGCTTAAAGAGATTGTTGAATTTTTAAAAGAACCTGATAAATTTACTGCTCTTGGAGCAAAAATTCCTCGTGGTGTTTTACTCTTAGGTAGTCCGGGTACGGGTAAAACCTTATTAGCTCGAGCCGTTGCTGGCGAAGCTAATGTGCCTTTCTTTAGTATTTCTGGTTCCGAGTTTGTTGAAATGTTTGTTGGGGTTGGTGCTTCTCGCGTTCGGGATCTTTTCCGTAAAGCTAAACGTGGTGCACCCTGTATTATTTTTATAGATGAAATAGATGCCGTGGGTCGTAAGCGTGGTTCAGGTATGGGGGGTTCCCATGACGAACGTGAGCAAACTCTTAATCAAATTTTAGTAGAGATGGATGGTTTTGAAGTTAATGCCGGAGTAATAGTTATGGCAGCAACTAACCGCCCTGATGTTCTTGACGCGGCTTTAATGCGCCCTGGGCGTTTTGATCGCCAGGTTGTACTTGATGATCCAGATATTGCTGACCGTGAAGCAATTTTAGGGATTCATGCTCGACAAAAACCTTTAGCCAAAGAAGTTTCCTTGCGCCGGGTAGCTGAACGGACTCCTGGTTTTAGTGGTGCGGATCTCGCCAATGTTTTGAATGAAGCGGCTTTACTGACCGCTCGTCACAACAAAAAAATTATCACTCAATTAGAATTATTTGAAGCAATTGAAAAGGTGATGTTGGGACCAGAACGCAAATCCCGTATCCTAACGGATAATGAAAAGAAAATTACTGCTTTTCACGAAGCTGGTCATGCCATCGTTTCACATTTCTTACTCAATACCGATCCGGTTCATAAAATTTCCATTATATCGCGTGGTCGAGCAGGTGGTTATACGCTTAAATTACCATTGGAAGATAAACATCTCCATACTAAAACTGAATTTATTGAAGAAATCGCCGTGCTTCTAGGTGGCTACTTAACTGAACGAGAATGGTTTAAGGATGTAACAACAGGCGCTACTTCTGATTTACGTCGCGCTACTGCTCTAGCCCGACGTTTAGTTACTGATTATGGTATGTCAGATAATCTCGGGCCTCGAACATTTGGTGACAAAGAAGAAATGATATTCTTAGGTCGTGAAATTCATGAACAAAGAGATTATAGTGAAAAAATTGCCGAAGCGATTGACGGTGAGATTACCGGTTTCATGAGCCAGGGAATGGCTATGGCGGAAAAAATTATTAAAGATCAGCGTGTTAAATTAGAAAAAGTAGCTAATCGGTTGCTTGAAAAAGAAACGATTGAAAAGGAAGAGTTTGAAGAAATGATGAAGGCCGATGTTTAAATTTCGCTTAGTAGAATAAGAAAAAGACTCTAGGGCTGATGCTTGGGGTCTTTTTTTATTAATCTATTGGTTTTGAAAAAAGTTTGCTATAATATAATTATCTATTAAAAGGCCTAAGCCCCTAACGTATGTCATTTTATCGTAACATTATTCGTCAGTCGTTTATCACCGCCTGGCAACATAAATATTTATGGTTTTTTGGTTTATTTGCGACTTTACTATCAAGCAATTTTGAAATTGAATTAATTAGCCGTTTTACTAATCAAGGAGCCACTCCATATGATTGGCAACAGTGGACTAATAACGGAATTTTAAGTCCTAAGATATGGAGTAATTTCTTAGATTTAGCACGGACTGATACTGGATCATTTATTTCTCTTATTATTTTAGTTTTAGTTTTATTAATCTTAGCAATCACACTTATCTGGTTATCAGTCGTTTCTCAATCTGCCCTTGTTAGTAATATTAATAAATCAATTGGCTCAACAAAAAAACAGACTCGACATGATACGGCGATTGGTTTTAAGGAAGGTCGCCGTTATTTTTGGCCAGTTCTATGGTTGAATGTTTTAGTAAGAGTGATTGTCTACGGTCTTGCCACAACTGCGATTGTACCGGTTATGATGTGGTCAACTGGTCAGGGATTTGTCTTTAGTATAATTTATTTAGTTTTCTTTATAGTATTCTTGACGATTGCTTTATCCCTAGCGTTAATTGCCAAATATTCGATTGCCGCTATTACTCTAAAGGGCGAAACTTTTAATGAAGCAATCGCATCTTCCTGGCAGTTATTTTGGAAAAACTGGTTAGTCAGTTTGGAAATGGCATTTATTTTATTCGCTTTAAGTATCTTAGTAACGTTCTGTATTGTCATTACAGTTTTAATAGTAGCTATTCCTTTTGCTTTTTTGTATTTACTCACCCTCGCCCTCGGTTCTTATATATTGTTTGTTTTAATGGCCATAATTGCTGTTATTGTCTCTTTCGGTATTATTATTATTGGTGGGTCGATTGTCACTGTTGTTCAAACAACAGCTTGGGTTACACTGTATAATCAACTTAATAGTCGCAGTGGTATTCAAAGTAAACTAGAACGAGTCTTTAGTAAATAAATTTTAAACTTAAAAAAACAGTCGAAAGACTGTTTTTTTGTTGGCTTAAACTAAAACAAATGGTCCTTGGAAATTAACGGACAGATGTTAACTGTTTAAAATCAGCTTCGAGAATTTTTCGGGTTGAACCATTATAGAGGGCGACCGCAGGATGATAGAGTGGGAGAATAGTTATTTTTCCCCAGCTTGTAACCGCTTGTACGGGCTGACCATGAGCTTCGCTAATTGGTTTTAGTTGTAATTCTAATCCAAATTCTTTTAAGATAAAATTCATAGCATGACGCCCGAGGGTAACAATCATTTTTGGCTTAATTACTTCTAACTGCTCGATTAGGAAAGGAGTGTAGAGAGCAATCTCTTTTGGTGATGGGTCGCGATTCTCCGGAGGACGATCTTTTACAATGCTGGTAATAAAAACCGCTTCCCGCTTAATTTTAACTGAGGCAAGAAGTTGATCAAGAACTCGTCCCGAAGCACCACAGAATGGTTTACCGGTCAGAGCTTCGTTTTTTCCAGGCGCCTCACCAATAAACACAATTTTCGCCTCAGGACTGCCTTCGCCGCTAACTACCTGATAGTTATTTTTTACACGAAAGGAGTAGAGGGGGGATTTTTTTAAATTAACAATTTTTTCATGAATAGACTTTAAGAGTAAGTCTTTTGAAATCATACTATAAATTTTAGACCCTAATTACTACCGGCATTAATAATGGTCGGCGTTTTGTTTGTTGGAATAAGAACTGGCCGATATCAGAGCGGATTTTATTTTTAAGATAATCATCTTCGGTCATACCGGGTTGAGGACGGGGACGGTTTTTTACTAAAAGACGAATTTTTTGGCGAGTCTTTTGGATTAATTCCTGATTTTCCTTCATATGCACAAAGCCTCGAGAAATAATATCTGGACTGCTTAGAAGTTCACCACTCTTGGAATCAATTGTGGTGATCACTACTACCATGCCGTCTTCCGACATCATTTTACGATCGCGTAGCACGACGTTGTTACTGGAATCAGTAACTCCCATACCATCCACGAACACGTAGTTAGCGGGAATTTTTTCCTTGTTGCTTTTAAAGCCGGTTTTATCAAATTCAATTACCATGCCGTTATTTGGTACAAATATATGCTTGGGATTAAAGCCGATACTTTGAGCTAATTTTTCGGCTTCCTTTAACATGAAATAGTTAGCATAGACCGGAATAAAATAATCAGGCTTTACCATCTTGAGCATATAGGCAATATCATCTTTGGTACCATGTCCAGAAATATGAACGTCCATTAAGTTGCGGTGAATAACGTTATCACATTGTCGATACAAGTTATCAATCAAGCGTTGAATAACTCGTTCATTACCAGGAATGATCGAAGACGAAAGTACAATTGTGTCATTACGTTTAATTTTCAAGAAGCGGTGACTGCCTTCAATTACACGAGAGAGTACGGCGTTTTCCTCACCCTGCGCACCAGTACAAATAACGACAATTTTTTCGTCAGGATATTGAGAAATTTGGTCGATTTTAATAAATGTCTCTTTATGAGTTTTTATATATCCGAGTTCGCGAGCAATTTCAATATTAAATTTCATACTGTAACCATCAAGGGCAATTTTCTTTCCCAGTCTTTCAGCAATTTCAATAATCCAGCCGACACGTTCGACTTGTGAAGAAAAAGTACCAATAATTGTCCGACCGGGAGCTTTAGATAAAATTTCTTCTAGATTCTTTTTTAAGACAGCGGCGGTTGGACTCGCGTTGTGACTAACCATTCCCAAACTTTCAAGCATTAGGATAGTCGGACGCTGTAATTTTCCTAAATGAGAGTAATCAAGCACTGGATCGCCAGTTTTTGGATCACGTTCCATCGTCCAATCTCCAGGGTGGATTACGGTTCCCGATGGAGTTGATAGAATTACTCCGACAGCATCCATGATTGAATGTTCGACTTGGAAAAAACTAACTTTGAAAACACCTAATATTAATGTATCATCAAGGCCTTTAATTAAAATTGTTTTAAGGGTTTTTGAACTATTCGGTTTATAATCTTCAACGCGATGTTTAACCATCGCCAGTGTCATATTGCGACCAATGATAGTCGGGTTGCCGAGTTTTTCTAAAAGAATAGGGGCAGCGCCAATATGGTCTAAGTGACCATGGGAGAAGATAACACCACGGATATTTTTTTCTTTACCTTTCAGATATTCAATGTTCGGGATGACATAATCAATTCCAAGCATATCATCTTCAGGGAATTGAATACCCATATCAAGGATAACAATGTCGTTACCATATTCGAAGATTGTCATGTTACGACCAACTTCTTCACAGCCACCAACGGGAATAACACGCAAACGATCTTTAGCCACCGGCGTAGGAGCTGGTGACATAGATTGTTGAGAAGTGGATGTTGTACGAGGACTACTTGGTCGTCGATTTGGAAAACGAGGTGGTACGGCGTTAGGTGTACGACGACGTAAGCCTTGAGCATTGCTTGACAGCGGTGGTCGTGACAGTGCTGGTCGCGCAGTCTGCGGATCGGGTCGTCGTAATGGTGGACGAGAAATAGCTTGGGGTGTTGTTCTTTGTGTCATTGACACTGGAGCAGACCCATTATTAGAACGATCTGTTTGTAGACGATCGTTAGGTTTCGGACGACCATACGGTGCCCGAGGATTATTTTTGTATTTTATAATCATACGATATTAAGCAATGGAAAAACCATGCTGTGTAAATTAAATTTTTGTTAATTAAAAGAGAAGTTATGTCGTTATAAAGTTATAAGGTTATTTAGTCGTTAAGTAAAAATTTTAATTCCCCTTTAAAAAATACTTTAGTACTATGTAACTTTAAGACTTTGAACTTATCTGTGCCGAAGGAGGGACTCGAACCCTCATAAAGTTGCCTTCACAGCGACCTGAACGCTGCGCGTCTACCAATTTCGCCACTTCGGCCTGAAGCAGTGATTATTTTATTTTACGTTCAACATTAAAGTACCACTCGGTGGCACCAAGAAAACGATCACTCGCTTCATTCACATAGGCTTGTGAAAAGCCTTTTAATTTTTTTGGTTGGGGATATACATAGGCCTGCCAGAATAATGGGATTGCCGGAACATCGGCCTCAGTTGCTTGTTGAAATTTTTTGTAACGATCAGCGACTAGATTTTGATCAGAGCTCACGCGCGCTTCTTTTAACCAACTATCAACATCAGCCCGAGTATAACTGGAAATGTTACCAGGTCCATCGGTACTCCAAAAAGGAAAGGGATCACCTATCTCTAAAGCTTCGGGGTATAATAAAATTTCGAAATCTCGGTTTACTAAGGTTTGGCTTTGAACAACAGTATCTTCTTGAGATCGGAGTTCAGCTTTTATGCCTAGTTGTTTCCATGTTTCAATAATTTTTTCCGCCGTTGGTTTTAGTGAAGCGGGAGTAGTTAAGGTAATAATAATTCCTTGGTTACCTTTCATTCGCCATTGTCCCAATCCCAAGGCAAGCATATTGCCTCGATCTTTTTCTTTGGCTGTTTTTGCCCACGCTATATCGGCCTCGGTAAGGGTGCGTAACTTCCAATCACTTTTATCAAGAATTTGCTTAGCTTCATCGGTGTTTAATACCGTGACTGCTTGATAACCAGGTTGGTTAGGTGGTAGTAAACTCAAGGCAGGGACAACAGTTTTTTCGGGAATAGTGGAAGCGATAGCAGTTCGATCTAAAGCGGTTAAGGCCCGACGAATTGGTGCTTCGGAAATAAATGTTTTAGCTTTCAAATTAAAAAATAAGGCGGTTAAATTAGGTTTAGGAATTGAATGATAATTTAAAGAATTCTTGGCAACAATGGTATCCGCCACATCAATAGGTAATTCCGCTAAACCATTAATTTGTCCGTTATTTAAAGCGCCGATCATTTCTTCAGCGCTTGGATAAAATTTAAAAACTATTTCATCAAGATAGGGAGCTTGGCCATAGTAGGAATTATTGCGTTCAATAGTATATGAGCGAATCGTACCGGTGGCATTTTTTACTAATGATTTTAATTGGTAGGGTCCGGAGCCCATTGGTTTGAGATTTAGTTCCGCAAGGGGAATCATTTCTGAACTCACGCCTTCCCATAATGTGCTGGGTAGGATACCAAAATTTAGAAGTGCAGGGAATCGACCATACGCTTCCGGTAAATTAAAGGTAATAGTTCGATCATTAACTTTTTCAATTGTTACATCAACAAATCGAGCTCGTAATGGAGATTTATAATCAGGATCTTGAATAAGTTTAAATGTAAATATAACATCATCAGAAGTTATCGGTTGGTTATTTGGCCAGATGGCTTCTCTCAGATGAATAGTATATCCTTTTTGATTATCAGAAATTTCGAAACTGGAAACCAAATCATTTTCTACTTGGCCATTGGTATTCAGTTTGAATAATCTTGAGAATATTAATTGCTCAAGATCTCCGTCAACATTATTTAGAGAAGCGTAGAGGGGATTTATATACTGCGGATTGCCTACAATGCCTTCAATATATCGGCCACCGTTATCAGGAATCAATTCAATATGTTTTCGATACCATATAGATGATAAAAAAATCAAACTGCCGATCATTAAACCGGAGCAAATATATAAGATCATACGTTCTCGACCCTTCACGAAATGCCCAATGTATTTAAGTTGGCGTGGAGACGGAATACGAGACTTAGAGAGTTGAAAAACAAGTTGTTGATCGAGATTCTTCGCGGCCGGTGGGCGGCGACGGAAAAGGGACATAGAATACAAGAGTAAATTTTAGACCATCGATCTAAAATTTTAGTTTATAGTAATAAAGCGTTGAATAGGGGTAATTGCTTGGCAGCGAGCCGAGTCAGTATCTATCTCAAGATATACTCCATTCAACATGGCCTTACCATTTTCAGGTAGGCGTTTAGGTTGTTTAATTCCTGTAAGAAAAGTTTTTAGAATTGGTTCAGCCTCGACTCCAATGATTCCTTCAGAATAACCAGTCATTCCGACATCAGTAATATAGCCCGTTCCATGAGCGGTAATAAGAGAATCAGCGGTTTGGACGTGAGTATGAGTACCGAGAAGCGCGCTAGCTTTTCCTTCTATAAGGTGTTTTAAGGCAATCTTTTCTGAAGTCGCTTCGGCATGTATGTCTATTATTATAGCAGAAAAATTTTTATCTGTAAAGAGCTGGTCTATTTCCTGCCATTTTTCAAAGGGAGAACTATAGTTTCCATTCATAAAAGCTTGTCCAATCAAATTAAGAAGCAGGATATCACCCTTAGGGGTAGAAATAATAGCATATCCTTTTCCAGGGGCCTGGTGATTAAAATTGGCGGGACGAAGAATAGCTTCTGAATTAAAACAAGCTTCGATATTAGATGACTGGTCAAAACAGTGATCACCGGTTGTGAGCCAATCGACTCCAGTAGCAAATAACTCTTTAGCTGTCGCTAGTGTAATGCCTCTTCCATGAGCGGTATTTTCTCCATTAGCAATTACAATATCAATTTTAAATTCTTTACGAAGATCTGGAAGAAGCGTGGATATAACTTTGCGACCAATCGAGCCTACAATGTCACCAATAAAAAGAACATTAAGCGTAGACATGAAGCGGGTATGTTAAATATGATTAACGAGCGTATTCAATAACACGAGTTTCTCGAAGTAGGTTAACTTTGATTTCACCTGGATACTTAAGTTCCGCTTCGATTTTTTTTGCAATATCACGAGCCATTTCATGAGCCTTAGCATCAGAAATTTCTTCAGCTTTAACAAAGACTCGAACTTCTCGGCCGGCTTGAATAGCATATACTTTTTCAACACCTTCAAAAGATTGAGTTAACTTTTCTAATTCTTCAAGTCGTTGAACATACTGTTCGAAACTGTCATGACGAGCACCAGGGCGTGAAGAAGAAATGGCGTCCGCCACCTTTACAATAATAGTAATGATATCAGCTGGATGGTCTTCATGGTGATTTTCAATTGGTGCAATAACCGCTTCGCTCAAACCAAATTTACGGGCGATTTGCCCACCAATTTCTGGATGACTACCTTTAACTTCATGATCAACGGCTTTTCCAATGTCATGTAAGAGTCCACCTTTTTTAGCGGTACTGACATCAGCTCCTAAGCTTTCGGCTAGCAGACCACAGAGATGAGAAACTTCGACAGCATGTTTCAAAGCGTTTTGACCATAACTGGTACGGTATTTAAGGCGGCCGATAATTTGAACAAGCTTTGGATCAAAGCCGGTAATCCCAAGCTCATATAAAGCTTCTTCACCGGCCTTTTTAATATCTAAGGCTAATTCGCGTTTAGCCTGATCAATTGCTTCTTCTATTTTAGTTGGATGAATACGGCCATCTTTAATTAAAATTTCTAAAGCTTGTTTGGCAATATGACGACGAATCGCTGAGAAACCAGAAATTGTAATAGCGTTAGGTGTATCATCAACTATAATTTCAACACCAGTCAATTGTTCAATTGATTTAATATTACGACCTTCACGGCCAATAATTCTACCTTTAAGATCATCATTTGGTAATTCTACAGTCGTCGTTGTTAATTCGGTTATGAAGTTTGAAGATAGACGTTGCATGGCAGCGGAAACTAATTCACGAGCCTTTTCATCAATCGTTTCTGAAGTTTCATTTTCCAATTTTTTTAGTCGAGAAGCTAACGCTTCCTTACTATCAAGTTCGACTCGTTCTAATAATTTTTCTTCGGCTTCTGGACGACTCAAACCAGCTACTTTTTCCAAAGCAGCGACTTGTTCATCGCGAATGCGATTAATTTTTTCTTTTGCTTCTTCGACTTGAGCCACCTTATCATATAAGGCTTGTTGTTTGTCTTGAAGTTCAAGTAGTTTTTGGGAGAAAAGGTTCTCTCGTTGTTCTAAACGAGCCTGAAGTTGAGTAGTTTCTTTATGACGTTCAGAAGCTTCAACTTTACCTTGTTCAATAATCTTAAGAGCTTTATCTTGGGCTTCTAAGATGAGTTTTTTTTCTTTATTCTTGGTTTCCGCAAGAATGGTTTCAGCGCGTAATTCAGCACTGTTAATTTGCGTTAAAGCTCGTTGCTTACGGAGCCAATAACCTAGAGCGATTGAAACAACAGCAATAATAATGTACCAAAGATAAGGCATAGAATTGATGGTCCATGCCGACGGACGTGTATGTTAAGAGCTAATGTAAACTCTGTTTTTTTAGAAAACAGTAAGAAATTCAGTATTTATTTGATTTCAGGGAAGTATAAACAGAGAAATTAGGAAAAAATTTTACTAACATTAGATATAAACTACAAACTGAGTGTTCAGAAACCGTAGTCGGCTGGAATAATTAATTTATTAGAAATCTTTCTTTACCCTACCATGAGCTTTCAGTATTGGCAAGATGTGCTTGAATGGCTTTTTTTAAAGAGGTGGGCTATAATTTTAATGTTTACAAACAAAAAGAATCAAAATTTTACCCTCTATGCCAGCAAATATTATAGAAAAACTCGGTTTAGACCGTCCGCTTCTCTTCTTTGATACGGAAACCACGGGATTAAATATCATGAATGATCGAATTATTCAGTTAGCCTATATTAAATATAGTCTTGGGAAAAAAGAGCCAGAAAGAGAGATTATTTTGTTTAATCCAGAAATGCCTATTCCGGCATCGGCCTCGGCAATTCATGGAATTTTTGATGTTGATGTAGCAGAGGCACCTATTTTTAAAGATGAGGCTAAAAGATTATTAGAGCTATTCTCAGGATGTTACTTTAGCGGTTTTAATATTGCTGGGTATGATTTATTATTACTTCGACAGGAGTTTTTACGAGCTGGTGAGACTTTTTCATATCACGGATCGGATATTATAGACTCAAAAACAATTTTTCATAATTTTGAGCAACGAAATTTAAGTGCTGCCTATCAATTTTATTGTGGTAAAGATCATAACGAAGCTCATGACGCCATGGCTGATACATTAGCAGCGGCTGAAGTACTGGCGGCTCAGATTGAACGCTATGGAGCTGAAGAAGTTAAAGGAGTACAGGCTAAAAGTACTCAGGATTACTTTGACGCTGACGGAAGATTTTATTGGAAGGACGAACAAGTTTGTTTTTCTTTTTCTAAACATAAACATCGTACGTTAGCTGAAGTGGTTGAAAAAGAACCAACGTTTTTGGATTGGATGTTATCTCATGATTTTTCTGATGAAGTTAAAACATTAATTAAAAATGCATTGAAGGGTAAGTACCCGGCTCGGTAAAAGATTTTTATTTTTCTGTTTCTATGGATATTATTTCTCATGCTCTCTTAACTAATTTAGTTTTTAAAGACGCTCCGACGACGCAACGATTAGTGGCGACCGCTTTTGGTGTATTACCTGATTTAGTTAGCTTTGGTCCGATGTTTAATACCTTATTTTTACGAAAGGTTTTATTTTTTAAAAAACCCCCGCAATCACTTTTTCCAAAATACGTTATGCAGTTGTATAATGTTTTTCATAGTTTGATTGTCTGGTTGTCAGTTTTTTTGCTTTTGATGATTTTTGGTTTCAATTGGTTAGCAATTGCCGTTTGTGGATGGGGATTCCATATACTGATTGACATCTTTACTCACTCTAACCGAGCGTTCCCAACGCCGATCTTATGGCCGGTATCTAAATTTCATTTTTCTGGAATTAGTTGGTCTAATAAATGGTTTATTCTTTTTAACTATTTAATGATCTTATTCTTGTATATCTTTTTTTATTTTTAAGTTACCATGTGACTGATACTATGGATTCAACCCTATCCCCGAAAATGAAAGAGGAAGACGCAGCTGAAATTGGCTTGCGTCCGCGTGAGCTTACGGAATATATCGGTCAAGATCGAGTCAAGGAGAATTTATTAATTTTGATTGAGGCGGCAAAAAAACGAAAAGAAGCAATTGATCATGTCTTATTATATGGTGCGCCTGGTTTAGGAAAGACAACTTTGGCCCATATTATTGCCAGGGAATTAGGAGCTAATATTCGAGTAACTTCCGGTCCGGCTCTAGAAAAACCTGGCGACTTGGCGGCTATTCTTACCAATTTAAGTCCCGGTGATATTTTATTTATTGATGAGATTCATCGGTTACCACGGATTGTTGAAGAAGTTCTCTACCCGGCGATGGAAGACTATGGTTTGGATATTATTATTGGTAAGGGGCCATCGGCAAAAATTTTACGACTTGATTTGCCTCGTTTTTCTATTATTGGGGCCACTACGCGAGTTAGTTTATTATCATCACCGCTACGTGACCGTTTTGGTATGACGTATCATTTAGATTTTTATCATTTAGAAGATTTAGAAAAAATTATTGACCGGAGTGCTCGTCTTCTTGGTATCTCCTTGGACGAATCATCAGCGTCCGCGATCGCAGCTCGGGCTCGCCGAACACCACGGTTAGCAAACCGTCTTCTTCGTCGGGTACGGGATTACTGCCAAGTAAAGGCTGCCGGCGTAATTGATGCTGAATTATCAAATCAAGCTTTGGAACTTTTAGAAATTGATCC
>DAORIW010000007.1:0-39664 GCA_035438725.1 bacterium
AATCACCAATTAAGCTTTTTGTCAATCACATATCTCATTCACTTTTCCCTATATTGCCATAGCGAAAACTGTGACCAAAAAGTGATTATGGTTGTATAAAACTCTAAAACCGGAATAGGGTAATACTGTCTAATTTTTTTAAAGAAAATTATAATCCCGTCTACTGTGTCCCGCAGTCAGACTTAAGTGTCTCATTTTCCTGTCTTCCGTCTGTTTGCCGGTAGGTAGAATAACCAGCTTGGGGTAGCCGAAAACCTTGTATTAGCGGGTCTTTTATTATTGTACTAATGTCTGTTACTATTAAATAATAAGAAAATTAAGCATATATACCTTTAATAAGGTGAGCTTAACATATGAAAGAAGCATTATTTATTAGAGATTTTTCAAAAGAACAATCTCAAGAAAACCGCGATAAACTTGCCAAGAATATCCGTAGTCAACGGAATGAGTTATTTAGTGAAGAAAAAAACCGGCGGACTGAGCTAGGGACAGCTCAGGAAATTGATTTTGATAGAACCGTGCATATAGAAAAATTTCAGGAGCAGATTCAAGAGAAAATTAAACAGTTAGAAGAATTACAAAATAGAATCAAGGAAATTTCTGAGTCTTTACCGCAACGAATGTTTAAATTTTTTGAAATGAAAAAATTGAAAGCTAATTTTGAATTCGGAGAGATAAACTTAAAAAAATTAAAAGAAGAAGTTACTATATTACAAACTTATTCTGTTAACAGTAAGGTTGATATCGAAAAATTATCATTTGATAATTTTGATACTAAATTAAAAGATTGCTCAATCTTAGTAAAAAATTTTTATAAAGAACAGGGAGAAAAATGGGCGGCTAGTGAATTTACTACGAAAGATATCGAAAAATATTTTACTGAAGATCATTTAGCTTCTTTATCACAGGAAGATTATATCTTGCTCATGAGACGTTTTCCGGGTGAAATGGTAACACATGTGACTCGTCAAGGAATACGTGATCACATTGGGATGATGTATCATACTGCGGGAGAAGATGAATATAGCGATGGATTTACACGAATTTTAGATGACGGTCGACTTCGATCGCCATTGGGTGCCTATTTAACAGAAGGTGCTAAGGAGAAAAAAATTTACGAGTATCTTTTAAAATATTTTCCGCCACAAAATTATCCTGATAAGGCAAGTTTTCTAGAGGCAGTAAAAAATCATATTAATCCCGATTATCAATCTGGTACCCCCGGCTCTTATAGTGATAAAATGGCAGTTCATTTTGCTGCTGAAGAAGTGGCTGATGAATTCTATGGCTCCGAAAAAGGAAATGAGATTTTTTTTGCATTTCCAGCAAATTTTATTGCTTCTCAATATTATTTTTCAGGACGGTTAAATGATAGTAGTGGTGGAGCATGGAACGACCAATGGGTGTGGGCGAATGAAGAAAAGGGGCTAAATATCAATTCAGGGATTGTTTTTATTCCTAAAAATGCGAGAGTTGATCGTAATACTGGGTCAAGATATGAATTAGATGAAAACAATAATCCGATAGTGAATAGTGAATATATAGATATACTTAAAAACGTAGTAAGCGATAATGAATTTAATAATTATTATAAAAAAATAAGAGAAGTATATCTCCACTCACATGGTGATTCTGGTAAATTAAAAACTTTGTGGAATGAATTTGGAAGTAAATTTAATATTTTGGACGAGCGGATAGAGAACATTTTGATCGATTGTAATTTACTTTTAGATTTTTATGTGTATGCAGGTGACCATGAGCGCTTTCAATCTGAGATTGAAAGTGCTTTGAAGCGTTACGGAATATATTTTAAAGAAGCAAAAAATCCCGTATATTCTAGTGAATATTGGGAAGAGTATTTTTCTAAACACTCGAATATTCGACCGTCAAAGATTATCTATTATGAAGGTAGTGATCCAACCGAAGCTTTTAGAAATTGGAAAATTGAGAACAAACTTATAAAGAAGAGTAATGACTATAGTATGGGGTTTCCGGAGCGGAGCGTTGATCAGGATTCATGCCAGGCCACGTCTGGTTTAGATCGTTTTTCTAACATCCTACTGGAGGTTGCTCAAAAAGTAGTAGAAGATAATTTCCAACAAAGAATAATACATAAAACTATCTAACGGTTGTTTCAGAAGAGTCTTAGTCAGTTATTTTATGGTTCTTATTTAGACCCTTAATACTTAAGAATCACAAATAAGTAAATCTTTATAAAAACCTTAGAAAATGCTAAAATGTTGGCACAACTCTAACTAACCCTTTATTAAATTGGATAGTTCTTATACTAAACATTTTTCCCTAGTCTAGAATTGTTTAATATTCAAACTGAAAGAATATTTTAGATTCAAAATATTTAGTAGTATTGTATTAAAATATGAAAGTAAAGTCGGAAATAAAAAATATAAAGAGAATAAATGTAATTTTTATCCTCTGTTTATTCTTATTTTGTTTTGGATACAAAGCAGATGCCTTATTACATATTCCTACAGTAACTATTAATCAAAAATCAGGTCAGCCTGATCCAGCAATAACCCAGCCTATAATTTTTAGAATTGTTTTTTCAACTCCTATTAATGTTTCAAGCTTTACTACCACGGACATTAATACTTCTGGTTCTACCGCTACTGGAATCTCAGTTGACTCTATTACGCAAGTAGCCCCATTTAACGGGACAACTTTTGATGTTTCTATTTCAGCCTCTGGTAGTGGGACAATCATGGCCAGTATTCCAACCGCAGTATTTTCTTATGCATCAGAGATTCTTGGCACAACTGGATTAAGTCCATATGATTTAGTTTTTGATAGTTCGGATAATCTCTACACAGTAAATTTTAATAGTAACAATGTTACAAAAATTACTCCTGGTGGTGTTTCTTCGATTTTTGGGACGACAGGTTCTTTCCCAAGTGATATAGCTATTGATAGTGATGGAAATATTTATACAGCAAACTATGGCAGTGATGACGTTACTAAAATAACTCCTAGTGGTGTTTCGACAATTCTTGGAACGACGGGGTTAAATCCATTAGGAATAGTTATTGATAGTGATGGGAATATTTATACAGCTAATTCTGATAGTAATGACGTTACTAAAATAACTCCCAGCGGTGTTTCAACTGTTCTTGGAACAACGGGGTTAGTGCCACTAGCCATAGCTATTGATAGTAATGGGGATATTTATACAGCTAACTCTGATAGTAATACTGTCACAAAAATAACTTCCAATGGTATTTCCACTACTCTTGGAACAACGGGGTTACTTCCACAGGCTATAACTGTTGATAGTTATGGGAATGTTTATACAGCTAACTCTGATAGTAATACTGTCACAAAAATAACTCCCGGTGGTGTTTCAACTATTCTTGGAACGACGGGGTTAAATCCATCCGGAATAAATATTGATCGTGCAGGAAATATTTATACAGCAAATACGGGCAATAATACTGTCACAAAAATAACTCCTGAGGGAGTTTCCACTACTCTTGGAACAACTGGGTTAAATCCATTAGGAGTAACTGTTGATAACTTTGGAAATATTTATATTGCAAACTCTATAAGTGAAAATGTCACAAAATTTACTGCTCTACAGAATGGGAGTGGTGGTGTTTCAACACCGGGTAATATATTTTTTTTAGTTAGTACTTCGACGGATAATGTTATAACATTTACACCTCCAAGCGGAGGCTTGAGCATTATCTCTAATCCTCCACGAATTCCTGAAGGAGGGTTTGTCGTTCAAATTAATGATAGTGCTATACAAACCACTTCAAAGGATGTAGTTCTCTCGTTTAACGCTGGTCCCGATGTTACTCGTGTGGCAGTCTCTAATTCAGTTGATTTCTCTAATAGCAGTCAAGATATATATACCCCCACGAAAATTTGGGATGTATGCTCTAGTAATGGTTTACCATCAATTTCAGAATGTATGAGAGGCCAAAAAAATGTATATGTTAAATTCTACAGCGCTTCTGGTTATTCAAGTGATGTAATAATTGGAACTATTAATTTAAATAGTGTCGAAAATCAAACAATTCAAACTGAATCAAGCAGCACAATACCGACATCTCATTTTTTAAATATTTCTAATATTAATGTATACAATAAGCTCAAAGGCAATATTCTTCTTAAGGTGCAAGATGCTGGTAAGGCCTACTATGTTGATCCTGTTAATATGAAAATGTATTACCTTGGTCGTCCAAGCGATGCCTTTACTG
Source organism: bacterium (assembly GCA_035438725.1). Lineage (GTDB taxonomy): Bacteria > Patescibacteriota > Patescibacteriia > Patescibacteriales > Patescibacteriaceae > Patescibacterium. The sequence continues at coordinate 4,218 of DAORIW010000007.1, forward strand.
TCATGCGCCAACAAGGTGTTGGAATTACGAATAGTAATTTAAAAAAAATTCCGATTGGTATAAGTACGACTAGTGGCCTCGATCAAGATAATGATGGTTTAAGCGATATATTAGAAGATGCTCTCGGTACTGATAAAACAAAAAGTGATAGTGATGCTGATGGATATGCCGATAAAATTGAATTAGAAAATAGTTATAATCCAGTTGGCTTCGGAAAGCAAATATTTGACTTAAATTTTGCAAAGAAGCAACAAGGTTATATTCTTCTCCAGGTTGAAGGAAAGGGTGAGGCATGGTATGTAAACCCAAAAGACAGCAAACGCTATTTTCTGGGCAGGTTTTCCGATGCTTTTAGTATTATGAAAACTATGTCGATAGGAATTTCAAATAAAGATTTTGACTTACTATTCTAAATTTGTTAATTTTCTAATATGAAAAACCCGATTCTTTATTATAGAACCGGGTTTTAAAATTATGTACGTTAAGGAATGTAAGCAATAGCTAATGGAACATTAATTTGTCCGTAGCCATTCCATTCTATCCATTGACCATTATTACTGGCCGTGGCTTCAGCACAAGCCACCGCTTCGAGAAATGGACAGTGACGACCGTCCATTATTTTTTTTAGTTTGGATCCTATATAGACAACTGCCCCGCTCCGCCAGTTAACGGTAGCGGTTCCCGATAAAAAAACTCCGGGTAGATTAATAGGTGCGGTGGTGACGTACGTACCCCCACCATGATCCATGCCAATTGTAAAACGTTTTATTATTGTGTCTCCCTCGGTATTTTTAATTTTAATCCACACAGGTGTTCCCCAGACGGCCTGCGATGAGAGGGTAGATGAATATATCCTATTTGGGTACGATTGATTATAGATACTATCAATATCATACTTATGTATATTATTTCCACCATCTATATATTGGATTTTCACAGGGGTGATAAATTTTAATTTATTTCCCCATGTCCAATCGGAGGTGTCATTAGCACCTCCCCCGACTAATATCAGACAGCTATCAATCTTTTCGTTGGTGTCATATCCGTTGGGATATTCTATACCTCCTCCAACATAGGAGATTATAATATTAAGTATGTTCCTTTTTGGGAACCTAATACTGTCTTTAACCACGTTGTTAATTGCGGAAAAGTTTCCATATGTGCTCATAATTATGGGCAACAGATGTGCGGGGTATGACTCAATTTTTTTGTAAACTGAATCCAGAAACACCGCCTGGTTCATGGTTTGAGGACATACCATGAAATTGTTTTCCATTAGATTTGGATTCTCACTTATTAATATATTTTTCTGATAAGGTGCTTCGCCAATCAGAACGAATTTTATAAGTGTGGGGCTGGCTCCATTGCTTATATTGGTTAAAATTAATATTAAAATACTGACAACCACTATTTTTTTCATTTTATTTCCCTTTCTTTTGGTTTAATTATTGAATAATTTCCCAAACCTCTGATTGTTCAGAAACTTAGTAAATTACTCAATAATCTCTAAAATTTTTAAAAAACAGTATTTTGAACCTAGCATTTTTTACGTTATTTGTCAATAGTTGCGGGTAATGTGCACACACATATTGCACTCTTTGATGTTTCATAATTATCATGATATTTCTTTAATATTATTAGAATAGTAGGGTTAGGTTAAGTTATAGATATGTATCTTCAAAACTTAACGTAGAAATGGTTACCTATTAGTATGAGAAAATCTAGATAAGCTTGTATGTAGGAAAATCTTAGTTTTAAAATAAGCTCTAGATCTTAGCATGGTGTTAAATACTTATAATAAACTTCTTACTTCGTAGTCAAGGCAATCTACACTTCAGATATCTCAAGCTATTATGTAACTAACACAGAAGGTGTACAATAATGGGTAGAGGCGGATATAGCCTCCATGTTTAGGTAAAAGCACTTCATTTTCTTTTATGAAAGTTAATAAATTATACGTTAGGAATTTTGTTTTTGGAGCTGAAGATAGCTTAGTTTCAACAGTGGGTTTACTGTCGGGTATGGCGGTAGCTCATGTTTCAAAAGTAACCATTATTTTAACGGGAATAATTTTAATTTTTGTTGAGGCATTTTCGATGGGTGTGGGAAGCTATTTATCAGAATATATCACCGATGCTGTTAAAGATCCTAAAAGAAAAATGTCAGCTCTCGCCGGAGCTATTATGCTGATATCATATATGGTTGCTGGGTTTATTCCACTTTCACCATATATCTTTTTTGAGGGCAAACAAGCTTTAATAGTTTCAATTTTATTTTCGTTGGTTGCTTTAATAGGTTTAGGAATAGTTAGTAGTTATCTATCAAAAACGAATATTGTAAAAAATACAATCCGAATGTTTATTTTAGGTGGAAGTGCAATTGCTGTTGGTATTATAGTTAGTGGTTTTATTAAATAGAACATATGAATAAAGTTTTGTAGGTGTTTTCCTTTCCCTTTATTTTTTAATTTTTTATGAGTAAGATATGGAAAAAATAAATAATAATGAAATAACAAAAGGTACTGATATGTTGAAAGGTACCGAATTCTGGAAAAATGAGATTAAACAGTCTGGTTTACTTGATGCGTTACCTTTTTTTAATGACGTTATTACAGAGAGAAGACCTCCTCATATTGATGCAAATTATGGAGAACCTCTTCTTACCGATGTTGTACTTGATGGAAAAAAAACCGATGTGTACCATACAGATTGGAATGGTGGAAGTTGGCATAGAGTTTTCATTCACCTCAAGGAATAATACATTTTAAACATTAAAACGCTTGTGAAGTGAATAAAATAATACTTACATAGTATTTAGTATTTTATGAAAAGATTGATTATTTCTATTGGTGTATTAGGTGCTTTAGTAGCAATACTTTTGTTAACTGAGAGATATTTTTCAGTTTCTCAGCCAAATTTTTCGCCTTCTTTTGATTACTCAAAAGTTCCGACGAGTTTTATTGGTCGAACATATTCTCGTTCAGAAGTTTCCGCTCATTCTTCTCCGCGTGATTGTTGGATGATTATTGCTCAGAGAGTTTATAATGTAACCAGGGAAATTCCAAGGCACCAAGGGGGAAAGATTATTACGTTAGGATGCGGTAAAGATGCCACAGCACTTTTTTATATGCGACCGAGTCTTGGTGATCCTCATTCCGAACGGGCAACTGCCGAACTGTACGATTTTTATATTGGTGAATTAAAACAATGAAAATTTTAACCAAAAAATGGTTTTTAATTAGTGGGTTTTATACCGTAACAGGAGTATTACCCCTACTTTTGTGGTTATTGATCCCAGGACCACAACTTGTGGTTTATAATCTTTTCTTCTTTTGTACCACAGTGGCTCGGGTTACGGGCCTCGTGGGCTTAGGTTTATTTTCTGGAAATTTACTTTTATCAGGTCGTTTTACTTTTCTTGATAGATGGTTCGGCGGATTGGATACGGTGTATCGTTTTCATCGTCAAACAGGTTATGATGCGCTTGCCGTTCTAAGTCTTCATGCCGCGGCTATTATGGTTCGAAGTGTATTTTTTTATATTTCGAGTGGTCAGCTATATGGTATTAGTGGTGGTTTAACATTAACCATTAGTCTTGGCTTATTGGCGTATGTGCTTTTAGTGATGGCTATTTTCTTTAATATATTTTTGAGTCGAAAACTAAAGTATGAACATCTAAAACTTGTTCATCAAACTCTTGGAATAATATTATTTATTGCTGCGTTACATTCAGTACTTATTTCTGTTAGTTTCTCGCGATCTCTGTGGCTAGAGATCTATCTAATTACTTTGGCTTCAGCGGGAGTTTTGAGTTACCTTTGGCGTACGTTATTCAAGGAATGGTTTGTTGATCAACAAACAGTTCTTTTAAAATCGGTGCAACAACTACCAGGGGGAATTACGGAATTGATCTTTGATCGTGGGACTAACACCTTCACTTTTATACCGGGGCAGTTTATGTTTATAAGTTTTTCAAATATCCTCTTCTTACGAGAGAATCATCCATTTTCTATAACATCTTCTACGGCAGATAGACATATTAGTTTTGCTGCTAAAGAAGTAGGAGATTTTACTTCTAAATTGGCTAGTCTGAAACCTGGACTACAGGCTCGTTTACAAGGTCCCTTTGGTGGCTTTACTCCGTATAATTTAAAACACAAAAGACAAGTTTGGATTGCCGGTGGTATCGGTATTACACCTTTTTTAAGTATGTGTAGAACTCTATATAATCGTCCCCGTGAATTTACAAGCTATACTATTTTTCTTTATTACTCGGTTGTTAATGAGAATGATTTAACCTTTATTCAAGAATTACAGATAATTGCAATGAAGTTTTCTAATTTTCATGTCTTTCCTTGGGTGAGTGCCGATCAAGGCTATATTACGGGTAAGATAATAGCTGATAAAATAGATTTGAATAATACATCTATCATGATTTGTGGTTCACCACGTTTTGTTTTTTCTTTAAAGAGCCAATGTCTCGAACACGGTGTAAAAAAAAGTGATATTCGAACCGAAGAGTTTCAATTATTGTAATATGTGCTTGTACGGTTTAAAGGTACACCTCAAAGTTTTGTAAAACATATGTGTACTTATCTCATAACAAAAAACCAAGCAGTTAGCTCGGTTTTTAAATATAAAATTAGTAGAATATGTTAGGCTAATTTTTTTTGTTGCCATAAGTGATGTAGGATCGCACACGGTTCAATAATATTTGGATCAATAATTGTATAGAAAACATTTAAACCTTGTTTTCGAGTATGAACTAAACGACTATGACGTAGAAGAGCTAAATGCTGAGAGAGATTGGCTTTAGGTAATCGAGTAATTTTTAATAATTGTTCAACCGATAATTCCCGATGTTTGATATTATTAAGAATTTCAAGTCGTTTTTCATTGGCAAGAATTTTGTAAATTTTTGCATTACGTTCAAAGGCCGCTTTTGGGAGTATCTCTTTCATATAGTTGCAATGTTTTGAAATTATATAATTTCCTTAAATAAAAATCAAGAGGTATACTGAGGTGATTTTTCAGTAATATCCTTTTCCATATTTACGAAGCGAACAAGTACATAGAGTAAACTTGAAATTCGATTAAGATATGCGGGAATAAAAGAATTTTGAAGAGTATGTATTTGTTGGGTTTTAAAAAATATACGCTCACAGCGCCGAGCAACTGTTCGGGCGATGTCGAGAAAAGAACTTACAATACAGCCTCCTGGAAGATAAAAACTATTAGGTGGAGTCAAATGTTCACTAATGGTATCAATTGTTTTTTCAATGTTATGAAGATGAATTTCTGAAAGAGATTTTTCTGAGCCAGCAATTTCTGCTTGGATAATAAAGATATATTCTTGGGTTTGCTCTAAAGACCCTTTAATTAATTGCGAATCCTTGATATTAAAATTATTACAGGAAGCTCTACATAAACCAAGCCATGCATTGAGCTCATCTAAGGTTCCGAGCAAATCAAATAAAGAATCATCCTTTGGAAAACGTTTATTCTTGCCAAATAGACCACTAGTTCCATTATCACCCTTTCCTGTATAATATACTTTCTTCATAATTCGCAGGTACCACCGGAACAAGCTAGTTCGCGTTTCATCTCTGTTTCGTCCTCAGCTTCATAGGTAACAATTTTTGCAAAATCAACACCAATAAATTTTTTTTTCATTTCTTCATATCGTTCTTCGTCAATTTCTTCATAGGGAGCTAATTGATAGACATGATTTGACCGTGGTAAAAAAGACAGTCCGCCAACAATTTCCCAGTTTTCATACACCCAATTTGCAACCGAAATCCATTCTTCTTCCCCTACCGAAATAGTTACTGATGGATTATGTTCGGTGTAATGGAGTTTAACAATTTTCCAATATTCTAATAAATCAAGGGCGGAAAGATTATTTTTATAAATTGATCCCGCTGGTGATTTTATTGGAAAACTAAAAACATAGGTCGTGGCCGTATCTTCCGACTGACCAACCTCGGGTTGATAGGGAACACCTTGGTCACGCAGCATTTTAAATAAGGCATCGGTAGCTGATATTCTAATTCGTCGTATATAAAAGGGAGCATGTCGAGGATGCATTCCGGACGCGCAGTCAACTAATTGAGAGACAGTTCCCGAAGGTTTAACACACGTAATACAACTTGAGGCTTTAATCGCAAAACGTTTAGCATACATGCGGTTTGCTAGAATAGACTCTTGTTTGAGTGTTTTTAATATAGCTTCATGTCGGATAGTTGAGGAATCCCATTGTCCGGTAATTGAAACACCTAAGAGGCGCTCGGCTTCACAATTAATTTTCCATTCTTTTGATAAATATGGAAAATTAGTTAAGGTCGATTGATAGGTTCCAATTAGCGCCGCCAAGCGAACTTTTTTTATAAGTGTCGCGCGAGTATCATCAGCTCTGACTACGACTTCTGATAGATTACAAAATTGTTTTGATTGCAAAATAATTTCTCCGCAGGGATTTGTGCCAATTAGACCAATAATATTTTTTTCATAAGCATCAAAGTAGCCTCCATGTTTTTTCAGTAGTTTTATTCGTCGGCTGGGAAGTGTTTGAGCAAGAGAACCACGATTAAAAATACCTCGTTCACCTGATCCAGATTTTACTAATGACATCCATTCTTCAAGAAATTCTTCGCTTGAGGATTTATGGGTATAGACCGCCGAATTATTTGCCAATGATCGTTGGGGTTCAGTTATATAAAATTGTCCTTTTTTGGCATCACGGATATCTTGATCATCAAGGTCGGATAAGGATATCATGGCACTGCGACGTACACCGCCAGCGACGACGCAGTCACCAATCATGCAGATAATATCATGTAGATCAATATTTCGGAGGCGTTTTCCTTGTCGACTTAATATTTTTCGTCGCGTAAATTCGAGTAATCGTTGGAGGGGTTCAGGTCCAGAACTTTTTCCACCCATAGTTTTTAATCGAGCACCGGCTGGTCGTAGGAATGAAAAATTAAAATCAATATCATTTCCTTCCGCCCAGGTACGCATACCAAGTGCTAAGGCGTCCGCCCATCCTTCCTTACTATCGGCAATAGTATGTCGTGGTAATTTTTTACCAGTTTGAATTTCAATTTGAGGAAACCGTTGAACATTCTGACTCTCAACTGACCAACCGATACCCGTACCACACATCGAAATATACATTATCTCAGCAACGTCTTGAAAATTTTGCGGAGCAATGTATGAGCAATTATAGGCACACACATTTGTACTACGAACTGCTCCGCCAGCAAACTGGAATAATCTCATCGAGGGCATTACTTCTTGTTTAAGGATTGCTTGGCGAAGCTCATCATATTCAACTTGTTTTAATTTTTCACCAAGGTTTTCTTGCATAAACGAGATATAGCGGTCGACTGTTTCAATCCAAGTTTCTCGACGTCGCTCCGTATCAATCCAACGGGCATAGGTGCGATAATAAACGAACTCTCCCAATGAATTTTTAAAATACTGCTTACTTTCTTGGACAAGTTTTTTGACATGTTCAGGTATGATCCCTTTCTGGCGACGTGATTTAGTTCGTTCTTGACGGTATAGAATATAAGCTTTTGCGACATGATGAAATCCTTGGGCCATAAGCGCTTCCTCAATTATGTCTTGAATTAATTCAACCGTTGGTAAAAAGTTTTCATCCTGAGAAAGTTTTTTTAAACGAATTAAATCAACTAATACGTGTTTGGCAATTTTATGTGGAAAACCATCAGCTGCTTGACCGGCCGCCATAAAAGCTTTGGTAACTGCTAATTCTATTCGTGAACTATCAAAATATACTATTCGCCCGTCACGTTTTTTTATTTTATTAATTGGAGTGATATTATTTTTTTTCATATATCAGAGAGTGGATGAGAAAAAAATTGTTTTATATAGGAAATCTCAAAACGAGGATTTTTAATTACCAAGCGGTAGATGAGTGGACTTATTAAGGCACCAAGTGCTACATTACCTAATAGATGATAACCAGTAAATGGGATTTGTCCTATAAAGGCCTCTTGAAATGATTGACCAAAAAATAAGGGGCCAATTGTTAATCCAGTTATTGCGTCATATATTAACGTCGCATAGACTGCATGAATTGCAAATTGTAGAGAGGTGCCCGATCGATGTTTGAAATACCAAGCTGAAAAAAGGGCTAATAAGCCATAGCAGGTGGCGGTTATAATTGTCCAAAGCCCCATTTTTCCAGATATAAAATCAAAGAGGGCAATATTAATGAAGGCAAATATAAAACCCATCCTAAAACCATATTGTTTTGTGAAGGGCATTTGCATAGCCAGTATCGGTTCAATATTGGGTGGCCGGAACGGGATCAAACGTAACACAAAAGAAAGTATCCATCCGATTAAAAATTTAATCCAACTACCTGAGGCGGATGAGATGACAGACATAGAAATATATGTTAGTTTATTAGTATCGAAACAATGAAACTATTATAGCAAGCCAAGCCTTCTCAGTCGAGTAAAATATGAGGCAGCAAAAATAGGCTATTTAAGAGTTATACACAACTGCTAGTAGCCTTAATTCAAACGAACTACTATATATGGAATTTTTGTATCGCTTACGTAATTTAATTCTCTCGAGTATCTACATAGGTTTTCTTAAGCCATTATTTTTTTTAATGGATCCGGAAACGGTTCACGAACGAATGATTATATATGGTTCGTGGCTCGGAGATTGTTCTATTGGACGAGGTCTTGTTCATTTTGCCTATTATTATGCTCATCCAACATTAGAACAAACGATTAAAGGTATTTTTTTCCCCAATCCAATTGGTTTAGCGGCTGGTTATGATAAAAATGGTCGACTCACACAAATTATTCCTGAAGTTGGTTTTGGATTTTCCGAAATTGGTTCAGTAACGGGACAATCATGTGTCGGCAATCCTGGACAGCATTTATGGCGTTTAAAAAAATCAAAAAGTATTGTTGTTAATTATGGTTTAAAAAATGTTGGTGCTGAGGTAATTTCCTCAATTTTATCTGAGCTGTCATTTAAGATTCCGATAGGTATTAGTTTAGCTAAAACTAATATTGCACTTACGAGTGAGGAAAGTTTTGGAATCGCTGATTATGTTCAGGCCTATACTTTCTTTGCTAAAAAGAATGTAGGTGATTATTTTACAATAAATATTAGTTGTCCTAATGCATACGGAGGACAGCCCTTCCTTGAATCTTCAGCTTTGTCTCGTCTTCTGGAGGCTCTTTCTAGCGTTCGTTTAAAATATCAGGACAATAAACCTTGGTTTTTAAAGTTGGCAGCTGATCTATATCCCACGACCATAGATAGTTTAATTGAAGTGGCGAGAGTATATCATATTACGGGGTTTATATGTTCAAATTTATCAAAAAATCGCCATAATAAAAAAATTATTGATGAGAATATACCAGCCAATGGGAGTTTGAGTGGAGCAGTTGTAAAAGAATTATCTAATAATTTAATACGATATATATATAAAAAGACGGGTCGAGAATTTATAATTATTGGCTGCGGTGGAATTTTTTCTGCTGAAGATGCGTATGAAAAAATTAAAGCTGGAGCTTCATTATTACAATTAATCACCGGTATGGTTTTTAAGGGTCCTCAGCTTATTTCTGAAATAAACCAGGGCTTAGTAACCTTATTAAAGAAAGATGGTTATACCTCTCTTGACCAAGCCATTGGCGCTGATTATCGAGATAATTCATTAACATAACATCGACGATCATCGAGTAATAATGTTATTATTCCTCTTAGATATTCTCTAGTATAAAATAACTACTCAAACTATGAGTTGATTAATGTAATATGAGCAAAATAGAAGAAATTCCAAATGATATAGAATTAGCGTATAATCAAGAGCTGGAAAAAAAAATAAATAAGTCCGAACGATTCTTTTTAGAATCAGAAGTAGAGCGATCTCAACGTCATCATGAAAAAATGAATGCTCTTGTTGAGAGTATGGAAATTTTAAAAGAGAAACCTGTTTTATTGATAAATGCCTCTGATAAAGGAACTATGGGACAAGAGTGGATTGCTCAGCTTGATGAAGAGCTCTTAAATTATTTCGTTACAATCCAAACAGGCCAACGGTATGTCAAAGAAAAATTTGATTATAAAATATTTGTAAGTCAAATTTTTGAGTATATGTTTGGTTTTAAACCAAATGATCAAAGATTTAAGAAAGTCTCAATCGTCCATGGTGATAAAATCCCAGAAGATCCTTCTCATTACTCTTTAATTATTGGTACCGGCGGTGAAATAAATGATTTTGAAACTCAACCTCAGTATGAAAAAGTCAGAAATGAGATTCGAGAGTTTTTTGCAAAAGTAATTGCTGCTCAGGTTCCTTTCGCTGTTACTTGTGCGACTCATCAAATTCTTGGACAGTTACTGTATGAAAAGAATGGTGGTGAAGGTTCTTTAGTACAAAATCTTCAAGATGAAAACGGCCAGTTGGTTACTGAAAGTGGTTTAGTGCAGTTTTCGTTAAATGAGGCGGGAGAAAAATCTTTATTTACTACAGATTTGGATAAAAATTTTTATATAATGAGCAATCATGGACAGTATTTAAGGGATTTACCTCACAACGCACATTCATTAGCTTTTAATGATGTTTGTAAAACACAAATTATTGAATATGTAGATAATAATCAAACTTTTGGCATAGGATTTCAAGCGCATCCAGAAATTAGTGCCGCTATTTTATTACTCGTGCAACGGTATGAACGAGCCCAGGCGATTAAACGAGGTGTTCAAATGGGGACAGATAGTATGGAAAATATTTTTTCAGCTAATATGGTTCGTGAAAAAGTATTTCCTAAAATTTTTTCTCTTATTAAAATATGAAAATAAACAATTTTTCAAAATGTTTTATAGCAATTGTGCTTGTTGAGGGGGTTGGTATTTTAAGCGGACTTTTAACGAGTGCTTCCGTAACTACCTGGTATATTGGGTTAGAGAAACCGGCTTTAAACCCACCTTCTTGGATATTTGGACCAGTTTGGACCATGCTATATCTTCTCATGGCTATAGCGGCGTTTTTAATTTGGAAAAAAGGGTTACAGAATAAGGAAGTTAAAGTTGCCTTGATACTATTTATTTCTCAACTAGTACTAAACTTTTTTTGGTCTATTATTTTCTTTTATCTACATAACCCAGCCTGGGCCTTTGTTGAAATTGTCGTGCTGTGGTTAACAATTATTGCCACAATTTTTGTATTTTTTAAAGTGAATCGCTTGGCTGCTTATTTGTTACTACCCTATATTCTCTGGGTAAGTTTCGCAGCTTATTTAAATTATGGGATTTGGATGCTTAACTAGCTGTATATGAGAAGTAGATATTGCGATTAAAATTGTATTTTAGATTTTTTTATAGAGTAGCAATATATCTTTTCCGTGTTTATATGAGAGAATGATTAATTTCTTGTAGGTTTGATTTTCAGAACGGAAGGGTTCTCTAATTCCTTTCTGCTGTGGGTATTACTTGGTATAATATAGCTATGTTAGTTCCAATAGAAATTTCTGCTCGTCACATTCATCTCTGTCAGTCTGATCTGCAGAGCTTATTTGGTTTTGGTTATGAATTACGAAAAAAAAGTGATTTAAGTCAAGTCGGTGAATTTGCCGCTGAGGAGGTTTTACTGATTGTTACGAATAAAGATCAATTACAGGCCCGAATTATTGGTCCCTGTCGGAAGAAAACTCAGGTGGAGATTAGTTATAGCGAAGCTCGAGCATTGGGAATTTCAGTACCTCTTCGAATATCAGGAGACCTTGGTGGCTCAGGAGGAGTAAAGCTAGTTGGACCACAAGGAGAGTTAAATTTAACAGAGGGAGTTATAATTGCTCAGCGCCATCTTCATATAAGTACTATCGAAGCGGAGTCGCTAGGACTTACAAATAATCAAAAAGTGAAAGTAAAAATAAGTGGTGAGCGTGCCGGAGTATTAGATAATATTATTGTCCGGATTGGGGAAGATTTTCGTTTAAGGCTTCATCTCGATACTGATGAGGCTAACGCGTTAGGAGTTTCTAAAGATAATTGTGTTGGGGAATTAGTTATTGATTAATATCTATGCCAAAAAAGAAAACAAAAGAAAAATTACGTTTTAAAAAATTACTTAGAATTTTTATTCCTTTCTTTGTAATAGGTATCTATCTCTGGACTTCATACGTCTACATATATTATAAAATTGGTTCAACGGCCTTACCGGCCACCGATACAACTTATTCTTTTGATATTAATCCTTCACAATCCGAGAATAATTTAATTTATGCCGCTCTTGGTGATAGTCTGACCGCCGGTGTAGGAGTGGTGACTTATTCTCAATCGTATCCATACGTTCTGGCGGAAAAAATAGCTACTCGTTATGATAATGTAACTTTTAAAGACTTTTCATATCCGGGGGCTAAAACGAGTAATATTATTGATGATCTCCTAACTCCGGCAATTGCCAGTCAACCGGATGTTGTTACAATTTTAATTGGAATAAATGATATTCATGGACGAGTTAGCCCAGAGACATTTAACGATAATTATCGTTATATATTAGAGCGTTTACAAAACGAAACGACGGCTAAAATATATCTTATAAGTATTCCCTTTTTGGGTTCAAATAGTTTACTGCTCCCGCCTTTTAATTATTATTTCCATTTCCGCGTGGATCAATATAATAAGATTATTAAATCATTGGCTCATGCCTATAATCTTAATTACATTGATATAACCTCGCCAACGGCGCAGATTTCCAAGCTTAATTCTTATTATGCCGCCGATTTATTTCACCCCAACGCAAAAATCTACAAATTATGGGCAAACATAATGTATGATAATCTCGGTCAATAATCCAGTACAAGCTACTTATATTTTTAGCGCTATATTTTTTATAGCGCTCTTCATTTTTATAAGAAAAAAGAAAGATTCTGAATTTTTCTCTCCAGCTGTATCTCAGGAACTTAAAGGTCTAGCTATGTTAGCCATTATATTTTCGCATATTGGCTATTTTTTAGTGAATGATAATCGATTTCTTTTCCCATTATCGATTATGGCCGGAGTGGGCGTAAATCTTTTTCTATTCTTATCAGGTTATGGCTTAACTGTAAGTTCACTTCATAAAAAATATTCAGTTTGGCAGTTCTATCAGCGCCGGTTACTAAAATTATTTAACCCATTTTGGATTACGATTATTGCTTTCCTGTTATTGGATCTGTTTATATTAAAAATTTCTTATAATTGGGAATATATTATTCAATCAATTCTAGGATTTTTTCCAAGTGCTGATTTATCACGCGATCTTAATTCTCCCTTTTGGTATTTTACCTTAATTTTATTTTATTATTTAATTTTTCCCTTAGTTTTTTCAAAAAAATATCCGTGGGTTTCAGCTCTTGGTATTTATATTTTTTCGGCCTTTGTGATTAGCAACGAACCGAATTTTTTAAAAGAAGTTTTGTCTTTATATAAGGTACATCTCATTGCCTTTCCATTGGGGATGATTATGGCCAGTGTTATAAATTATAAAGATAAGATTACGTTTCCTACCGTTTACCCATGGCTTCGAAAAACTGGTTATTACTTGAGCTTAATTCTACTGATTTATATTGCTGCTTATACCGCTTATCACTCGGGCGTTGGTAAAAGTCCGGTAACAGAAGAATTAACAAGTCTCATAACGATGAGCTCTATTCTAGGTATATTTATTCTTAAAAAAATTGAGTTTAGATTATTATATATATATGGTATTTTCTCTTACGAAATATACTTATTACATTGGCCCATACTTAGTCGTTATGACATCTTTTTCAACTGGTTACCGGCGTGGTTAGCAGTATTTTTATATTTAGTATTATTTTTAGGACTCGGCTGGTTATTACAATTTATTTCTGGAAAAGTTAATAATTATTTTGGAAAAAAATAAATAAATTTAAAAAACCAAGTCAGTAAAAAGACTTGGTTATAAATAAATATCGAACGTTTACAAATTTCTAAGCAGTTATTTTATTTCTGCCTAATATTTTTAGTTTCATGAAATGCGAGCGATTTGCTTGTATAATTGAGTCATGACACAAATAGGGGATATTAAATTCTTCAGCGGTTTTTTTTAAGATCGGAGCCAATTTTGGGTAGTGGATATGACAAATATGTGCTAGAAGGTGGTGTACACCTTGATTGTCTAATCCTCCTAAATACCAGCTTATTATGGGATGAGCTTTAAAATTCCAGGTGGTTTTCATTTCATGCTCACCAAAGTTAGTCGGGATTTTTCCGTCTTTTGGTATGGGTTGTTCTGCTCCGACTACCACGTGAGCTAGTTGAAAAACATCAGATAAAATAAAACCAGAAATAAAATGCATTAATAGAAAACCGCTTAAAATTATGAGCCAATTAAAACTGGTTAAAATAATAGGTAGACCAATAAAGCAGAATAAGTATGCTGACTTAATTATCAACATTTTTCTATATTGAATTTTAGTATTTATTCTATATTCATCAGGGCTTTCTTTTTTATTGGATATTTTTCCGTAGTATGAAATACTGCCAATTTCTCCAAAAAATCTTCCTAGCGTATAAAAACAATATTGAAACCACGCATGGATATGCTGGGTTCGGTGGGCTTTTAATAGTGGAGCGGTAGTTGATAAACGGAGTATGTTACTTCCCTGTATATCATGATCGAGATCGGGAATGTTTGTATGAAAGTGATGAAGAAAATTATGCTGAAATTTCCATAAATCAATAAGGTTACCAAGGGAACAACTTAACCAACAAACAATTTTGTTAATTCGCTTATTTTTTGAATATGATCCGTGGGCCGCATCATGAATAATACCCATGGCAATACCAGCCGCACCTACTCCCATAATCGCCCACAGCAAATAAAACACTATATAGCTAGTAGTAATATTAGACAGTAGGAAAAAAAATGGAAGCCAATATATTGAGAGCATGATTACTGTTTTCAAGTACATTTTCCAATTTCCGGTTACAGGAATATTTTTATTTTTAAAATATTCATTAACCCTCTTATTTAAGGTTGAAAGAAAATCAGCTTTTTCATGGCCGCAAAAAGCAACGAGCTTTTTCATATATTATCTCCTTTTTTATTTATTTTTTTAATGTTCTTTAAGTTTATTATAATGCTATGGTAGTATGATATATATAAAATATCAAGTAATAATATAATCTATGTGTTTTTCAGCTTCAGCTAGTTTTATTTCCGGAACGATCTTATCTTCCGCTGGGATAGCCACTGTTAAAAAAGCTAAAAAGAAAAAAGAGTTACCCCTTGCCTTAATACCATTATTATTTGGTATTCAGCAGTTAGTTGAAGGTTTAGTCTGGTTGTCTTTGAATCATGGATTCTTAATGCTTAATACTATTGCTACCTATAGCTTTGTCTTTTTTTCACATATTTTTTGGCCAGTTTTTGTTCCGCTCGCAATTTACCTCATTGAACCAAAAAAAAGTAACCGGCGGTTGATTTCGGTGTGTATTATTATAGGAGCTGTTGTTAGTTTCTATGCCTTACTTTTAGTAATATTATTTCCTCTGAGTTCAACAATAGTACAGGAAAGTATTCGGTATTCTATTTCAAATCTAACAAGCCCATTCTTTGCGGTTTTCTATGTTATTGCTACTTGCGGAAGTTGCTTGCTTTCAAGTCAGCGATTGATTAAGATTCTTGGCATGGCAATCTTAGTTTCGCTCATGATTACTTATTATTTTTATACGGTAACATTTGCCTCCGTCTGGTGTTTTTTTGCGGCGATTCTTAGTCTACTCATTTATTTATTTTTTAGACAGCGTAAGCGTTAAAAATTAATATTATGGCTTTATATGGATCCCATCTTCGGTTTGCTGAAGACGTAAAAAATGATTTTAATATTAAAGATGAAAATAAATATTTCTCGGGAACCGTCTATCCGGACAGTCGATATTACACAAAAATTGAGCGAAATCTAGCTCATGATAAAAGATATCTGGAAAGAAGTTTTTATATTCATGATGATTTTAGAAAAGGTTGGGCTGTTCATCTTCTTTATGATGATCTGCAGTTTTCAATGATTGATAAACTCTTTCCAGAATTATTTGATTCCACAGGCATCAAATATGGAAATAATAATTGGATTACACGAACCGTCTTAAAAATTTTGCAAGATATGGATGATGTTAAAAATTGTGATATTGGGACTTTGGTAAAACACCTTAAATATATCGAAACTCCCAATCGAGAAGAAGCTAAATTGATTGAAAAATATAACCAACGAATAATTGAGGTCTATAGTCGATCAGGACCATTAACGATTAACGATTATTTTTATTTAGGGCAGCCAATGGAAATGAAAGGTGATATTATAGAAAAACTTAATGATGAGATTATAACGATGCAAAGAAATTTGTTAGTAATGGAAAAAATTTCTTTTTTGTATGATCATACTTTTAACGCTTATAAAGATATGAACAGAGAGGATACGACCCTTAACTAATAAGCTGACTGATGATAAAAATGAGCCCCGCACCCAGGATTGTTAAGAAAATAGTTTTATAGGAACTATTCTTGCTGTGGGCCTCGGGTAAAATATCGGTTGCGCCAATATATAAAAGAAAGCCCGCAAAGAAACCTAGGTAGATTAAAAGGAAATGGTTAGAAACGGTAAAGAAGAGAGTAGAGAGAGCACCGATAATTGGGGCTAAGGCATCGAATAGTAAAAATAGTTTTGATTTAGCGGTGGTGTTTTTATTATGAAGCATTAAGGTAATGGTATTCATGCCATCAGTAAAATCATGAGAAATAACTGCGATGGCTACTGCGATTCCGACCCCAGGATTTATTTGAAAAGCTAAACCAATTCCAATACCATCCATTAAGCTGTGTCCAATAAGGGCTAAGGCGGAGATCGTGCCAACATGAGGATGGGTATGGGTTGAATACATATCTTCATGTCCATGATGGAGTAAGACAGATTTTTCTAAGATGTGGAAGACTAAAAATCCAGCGACTAAGGCAACCATAGCACCAGTGACCGAAAAGTCATTCTCTCGAATTAATTCAATAATTTCTGGAAATATTTCAAAGCTGACCACTCCGAGTAGTACACCAGCTGTAAAGCCCATAATTGAGTGGAGATTATTTTTGAATCGCAAAGCAAGTAAGCCACCAAAATAAGTTGAGACAAAGGTGAGGATCGATAGTAAAATAACTGACATAATTTAATAATAGTAATTACTGACAAAGCTGACAAAGTCCAAAAAATTCTAAACTATGGCTTTGAATTTTGAATAATTTCTGACGACTAATTTTCTTTTCAATATTTTCAAATTCTTTGTCGACTAAGACATCTTCAATGTTTTGACAGTTGTTGCAAACTAGGTGATGGTGGTGGGGGAGGCTAGCAAGTTCATAGCGTGTTAAGCCATCGCTGAAGTAAATTTCAATAATAATTTTTTGTTCAGTTAAAAATTGCAGTTCTCGATAAACGGTAGTTTTATGAACTTCACCAATTTCTTTCTGAGCTATTACATGTAATTCAATAGCACTAAAAGGTTTCTTGGAAAAAGTTAAAAATTGTAAGAGAAAGGAACGGAGCTTAGTTTGTTTATATCCACGCTGCTTAATTTGTTCTAAAGCCAATAGAGTTTTCTTCATAGCATTATAATACGCAACTTTGTTGCGTTTGTCAAGACGATCATAAGTGGATGAAAACTAAATATTAAGAAATAAAAAAACTAAGTAAAAAAATTACTTAGTTATATTTCAGAAAAGTGAAGAGACTAAACAATTAATAATTTTTTAGACAACGAACAGAAAAGTTATTAATCAAGCTACTACTGTCAGTAACTGTTTGACGGATTATTCCCGGTGTATCAATATTTAAGGATCTAATAATTTTATCACTTCCTGCTAATGTTGATGACCAAAAATACGAAGCGTAATCAAAATCAATAAAATTATCAGTAAATAGTGGATCAGTGGCTCGCAATCCCGAGAAAATAGTATTAAATCCTGAGGTGCCATTAGATAACATTTTAGTTCCAGCGCTATCACATTGTGAACCAGGAATATCACCATTACGATTAGCGACACAGCCTTGGCCTGTATCTTTTAAGAACGATTCCAAATCATACCAATCTCCATCCGAAGGAATATGCCAGCCATCCGGACAAAGTCCTTGAGCCCCTTCACCGGTTGAGTCATTCATTGCCGCTGCCCATGTATATAATGCATTTCCAGCAGCACAATCAGTTTCAGTACCATGGTTACCTAATGTATTTGAACAATCTCTCTCTGAATCTTCAGCTAAATTAGTTAAGGCTGTGCCGTTAGGTTTAGTTCTTGTTTTTAAATTATCTGCCATCCAACATTGTCCACCAATCTGCACTGTATTATACGTATAGCCATCACGATCAGACAGTAACGTACCACAGCCACTGAGACTTCCGTTTTGGTAGTAATTCAAACCTTTTTTTAAACTGCCTTTATCAGTGCCTAAACAAAAAGTTAGGATGTAATTACTATTTCCGTTAATGGCTTCGTAGTGAAAATTTTTATCAGGACAAAATCCATCTGTCTGTGGTCGAGGGTTAGATGGTACTTCATTGATATATAAGATCCCATCAGAGTCAGTGAATTTTTGACCAGGGGTAATGATTGCTGGGTAAGAATTGTGTTTATTATAGTAAGACTCCAAAGCTAAAACTACGGATCGAGCTTTCTCAGTTCGAGCAACATCACGAGCCTGCATTCGGGCTTTGCTAATACCAACTACTGATAACGTTGCCAATAGTGTTATGATGCCGGCCACCACAATTAGTTCAACTAAAGTGAAACCGTGATGTTTATGTTTTAATTTTTTTTTCATGGTTGTTGGAGAAAAATTGCTATAGCTATAGTATAGCAAAAAATTGTGAAAATTAAAAAAGACCCCGAGCGGAGTCTTTTTTAAGAGTGACCAAATCTTTAGTTCTTCAAACAACGGAGAGCAGCACTTAAATATGGAGTACTAATATTTTGCATTCCTTGCCAAACTCCAGCTTCGTCACTATTTACATTTCGTAAGAAGGTATGAGTGCCAGTAACAGTCGAAGTCCAGAAGTAACCGCCAGTATTAAAATCGGTAAACATATCGCCCATCATTGAATCTGAATAGCGAACTCCTGATAATGGAGCATTGAAATGAGCTGAACCACCAATCTTTAATTTTGTACCGGCGGTGGCACAATCAAAGGTCTCGTTACGGGAAGCATTACATGAATTATTTCCATCTTTTAAATATGATTCCAAGCTAATCCATTCAGAATTAGCTGGAACATGGAATCCGTTAGGGCAGAGTCCTTGGGCATAGAGTGTGCTCGAGCCATTCATAGCAGCCGCGTGGGTATAAAGAGTGTTACCAGCATCGCAGTCCGTTTCAGTGCCATGGATTCCGTAATCGTTGGCACAATCTCTTTCGGAGCCGTCGCTCAAATTAGTCAATGGAGTATTATTTGGCTTAGTTCTAGTTTTAAGGTTTTCTGCCATCCAGCACTGAGTGCCAATTTGAACGGTGCCATATGTATAGCCGTCTCGGTCAGAAACTGTATTACCGCAAATAAATTTAGAATTTAAAGATTTTATTTTATGTGTAATTCTCTGAAATAAAGAAACATAGCTTGTGGAGTTAGACTCTACTTTATTTCCAAAAGCAGCCGAAGTTATTGAGGAACGAATAAGCAAAAAACCAGACAAAAGAATTGCGGCTACTAATAAAAAACTTACATATTTCTTCATACAAATTAATTAAAATTAATAAACTTACATTAAAATGGTAGCTCTAACTACCTTCAAAGTCAATAGAAAAGAATTGTTTGATATTGTGTACTTTAGTAGTATACTTAAAGATATAAAAACTAAGATTATCTATGAATTGTACAAGACGTCAAGGTTTTACATTAATTGAACTCCTTGTGGTAATTGCCATTATTGGAATTCTTTCGACAATTGCGGTAGTGGCTTTGGGGGGAGCACGAGCAAAAAGTCGTGATGCGAAGCGAGTGGCTGATATTCGACAAATTGGGAATGCCCTTGAACTTTATTATAATAATAATAATAGCTATCCCACTATTATTACTCCTGGGCAATCATTATCCGACGCTTCGACTGTCTATATGAAAACAATTCCTTCTAATCCAACTCCTCGGATAGATGGTGGTTGTCCAAATCAGGATTATCAATACTATTATATTACGGCGACTAATACATATGTTGTATCTTCATGTACGGGGACAACTCAAGGTTCTTTTATTAAGGGACCGGTCGGTTATCACACTGGAATGGGTTTAGTAAACTGCGGAGGTTATGTGGCTGATCGAGATGGAAATAGTTATAAAACAGTTCAAATTGGTAGCCAATGTTGGATGGCGGAAAATTTGAGAACCAAAACAAAACGAGACGGGACTTGTATTAATACGGGCGGTACTCCTCCAGCCTGTACATCGATTGGAGGTGAAAGAGATTGCATAGCGGACACCTCTCAGGGAGCGGAAGCAGATTGTACAAACGGGTATACATTATATACCTGGGCGGGCGCAATGAATCCTGATACGTTGGCTGGCGCTCAAGGAATTTGTCCTGATGGTTGGCATGTTCCTACTGATCCGGAGTGGTATACATTAGAATCCACGTTAGCAGATAGGGGTGCGGTTTGTAGTGCTAGTCGTGATGATGGTTTCGGGGGAAGCTGCACCGGAGCGGGCGGTAAAATGAAATTAGGTGGAGATGCTAATTATAGCGGTCTGTTAGCCGGTGCTCGTTTTAATGATGGTACTTATTATGACTGGGGACTATACGGATACTTTTGGTCATCAACGACCGCGAGTGTGGGTGAGGCCTATAGTAGGTATTTAACAGATAGTGACACAACTAGTGGAAGAGTGAGTAAATTCAAATCTATCTCTTATTCTATTCGTTGTATAAAAAATTGAGTGTTATGATTGAAATCCTTTTAGCTTTTACGGCCGGTATTTTAACAATTGCCGCGCCGTGTATTTTTTTACCTTTGCCAATTATTTTCGGCGCTTCGGTTGGTCAAAAAAATAATATTCGTCCTTTGTTTATTACCATGGGTTTTGTTATTACCTTTTCGGTATTAGCTTTGACTTTACATGTAGTGGTTCAGAGCCTTCAACTAAATCCTCAAGTACTACGAAATGGGGCAGCCGTGTTGTTAGTTATCTTCGGAATATTTATGATATGGCCAGAAATTTTTGAACGTCTAACACTTCATTTCTCGGGCTTGATTAATAAAGCCGGAGAAGAAAGTGGAAAAATCGGTGCCGGAAATGTTGGTGGATTTATGCTTGGAGTTTTAATTGGTGTTATATGGGCACCTTGCGCCGGTCCCATTCTTGGTTCTATTCTCACTTTGATTTCTCAACAAGCCGATTTAAGTAAAGTCTCTTTTTTATTAATTGCCTATGCCCTTGGTGCTGGTGTGCCGATGTTAATTATTGCGTATGGTGGTCAAGTTTTAAGTACTAAAATTCGCATTATTGCCCAGTATGCTAAAACATTACAAAAAATTTTTGGAATAATTATTATTGCTGTGGCTATTGCTGTCTATTTTCAATACGACACCGTTATTCAAGCTAAGATTTTAAATTATTTTGAACAGAGCGATATGATGACGGCGGTGACAGAAGATATGACGCAGAAAAATTTAGATTCTATTCAATTTAAAAATTACGGCCCAGCTCCGGATTTTATTGGAATTAACCACTGGCTAAATAGCGAGCCTTTATCAATTGCCGACTTAAAAGGCAAAGTTGTCTTAGTAGATTTTTGGACATATAGTTGTATTAATTGTATTCGTACGTTGCCCTACATCACGCAGTGGCATGAAACCTATAAAGATAAAGGATTAGTTATTATTGGTATTCATACACCTGAATTCCCCTTTGAAAAAGATACAAAAAATGTGCAGAAAGCGCTTGATCAATTTAAGATTACTTACCCTGTCGCTCAGGATAATAATTATCAAACTTGGAGAGCTTATCATAATCAATACTGGCCAGCGAAGTATCTGATTGATCGTAATGGTAATATAGTCTATACCCATTTTGGTGAAGGTGATTATAAGGAAACAGAAAGTGCTATTCAGACATTATTAGGTATGAAAGCATCGGAAACAGTTTCGGAAAAAATTCCAGAAACAGGCGTTGGTCCGGTTGGTTCTCCGGAAATGTATTTTGGAAGTAGTCGATTAGCTAATTTAACTCCTGATCAAGAATTTTCGACTTCGGTAAAGCAATTTAGTTTCCCGAAAAGTATCGCTCTACATAATTTTGCTTTAGAAGGAAAATGGCAGTTTGATCAGGAAAAAATAACGCTTAGTAGTAATACCGGGAAAATAAAGTTACATTTTTCGGCCGCTAAAGTATTTATGGTGGCTTCACAGCCGACGGGAGAAGCGATTTTAAAAGTAAGAATTGATGGAAAGATTAAGAAAGAAGTCGAGGTCACTACTTCAACTTTATATACATTATTTGATTCTTCGGAGTACGGTGATAAAACCATTGAGATAGAAATTATTGGTGCTGGTTTTGAGGCATTTACATTTACCTTCGGTTAATTAATTAGATAGAAAATAATTTGGAAAATAAAAAAGGAACTACTATTATATGGTAATCCCTTTTATTTATTGGTGAATTTATTGTAAAGAATATATATACCCCGCTCTTAAATCCCGGTTGTGGGACTGCATAAAATTACTTAGATTGTACTTTTCTTCGATATTTAATTTGATCCCGTTGTATTGAGCACTATAGTTAATATTTAAACACTGTTTTATATAATTAGTACTACACAGTATTTCTAATAATTTTATTGGGTCGTACTCCAATCTCTGACACATGGTGATAAAACACATGGTCGCCTGATTAAGGAGTAGCTTTTTACTGGAATTTTCTTCAATATTAACTCCTAAGGCTTGAGCCATTTTTTCATCGAAAACAATATCCAGATTTTTTGCCAGTATAGCAACCTTCCTAAAAAAGAATGTAAGGAAGCTTTTGTTAGTGATATACGATTGATTCAACTTGTCTACGTTAGCTGGAATCAATTTTGAGAGATCTGTTTCCTGAAAGATCTCTAAATTAACTGGCTTTTTTATAATACATGATACATGCCAGAAATGATTATTTTCGTCACCAATAGTATTTTTTCCAATGGCGACGTCTTCACCACAACAGACGCATTTTTTGGTTGACATACAAGTTCTCCTTTTTAAATTTATGAAATATTTTTTAAAGAATGTAATATGATTTATACTGTAAAATAATAATTTTGTCAATTCTGTTCTCGAGACCATTTTTTCTTAGTAAAAGAACTGTTTTACCTTCTCATAACTCATGCTATACTCATATTATATGTCTACAACTTACACGCTTACTAACCATGATTTACTGTTTGATGAGCAGGTCATCAATTCTATAAAGCCCTATGTCCTTAAGATTAAGGACATGCCCTCTGAAGATAAACCCCGAGAGAAATTATCAAAATATGGTCCTTCGGCGTTATCAGTGGCGGAATTAGTGGCGGTGGTTTTAGCCACGGGAACAAAAAAGGAAGATGTGATGTCGATGGCTTCACGAATTATTCGCGACTATGGGGAACGAACGTTATCTAGTCAATCTGATGCCGCTTTATTGGCGAGGGAATTAAACGTTCCATTAGTAAAAGCTTTGCAAATTGTTGCTTGTGCCGAATTAGGACGGCGATTTTATGATCGTCGTGAGCATGGTCTAGAAATTATTCGTACCGCCAAAGATGTCTTTAATTATTTGAAAGATTTGCGATCGTTACCAAAAGAACATTTACGTGGCTTATATGTAAATACTCATCACCGTTTGATCCATGATGAAGTAATTTCGATTGGAACTATCAACTCTAATTTAATTCACCCTCGGGAAGTTTTTAAGCCAGCCATTGAATACGGAGCAGCGGCTGTTATTTTGGCTCATAATCATCCTTCAGGAATTATTACACCGAGTGCTGCCGATATTGAAATAACGAGACGAGTAGTAGAAGCGGGAAAGATTATCGGTATCCCGTTAGTTGATCACGTTATTATTGGAAAAAATAAATTTGTCAGTATTGAGGCTGACTACTAACTAATAAAAATTATATGGAGGGGAAAAAGTATCAAATGTTAACTGCCTTTGACGGCTTAGTGGCTGATCAAGCAGTTTTTTATCAGGCCTTATTGCATGATCGCCCATCGCCAAAGGGGGTTGAGATGGCTGAGCAATTTAATGATTTATATCATTTATTTTTAAATAAGTTTGCTCGATTAACATCCGAAATAAAAAGTCCTGAGATACAAGAAGAAGAGATGTTAATTTTATTAAAACAATTATTTATTTTGAGAAAAGCTTTAGAAAAAGGGGGAAAGTAAAAAAATTCGCTGTTTTCCATTAATTATTTAGTAATTTTTCGAAGAGTATCTAATTCGGCTAGTTTTGTCTCCCAGTATTTTTTTACCGCTTCAGGATGGTTTTGGAAATTATTTTTTCGGAGATAACTTAGTTTATCTTTAAGAAAAGTTCGACAAATTCTTAGATTTTTGGGATTCTCTAAAGCCCATATACCAATCTTGATATCGTACGTTTCTCGTTTGGCTATTAATTCACTCTGATAACGATTTTGACTAATATCAAAATCTATCGGAATAATTTTTATTTTCCAGGTTGAACCAAATATTTTCTTTACAAAAGTATTAATTTTTTTTGCTCGAGAATATTCGCAAAAAACAATTAGTTTTCCCTCGGTAACATTTTTTCTATCAAGAATTTTTTTACTGAAGAGAATATTTTCTAAAGTAGAAAGGGCTGAAGTTTCCGTTATTAATTTCCATGGGCGGGTGGCTTTAATAACCGCTGGTCTTTTACTTAAATCATCAAAAAAATTTTTCATTTCTGAAGCTTCGTTTCGACGATAAGGTTTTATCATATCAGTTCGGCCTCCGGTGAAAATACACAAGAGTGACTGGTTTTTACTCAGATCAAATATTTTGTTAAAGGCTGCACCAAGGTAATGTCGGTAATGATCGTCGATTTTAATATTTTTGGGGATACCATAGCCCGGAATAATATAAATAGTTGAGTATTTCATAGTATGTTATTTTTGTTTGGATTACATGAAAATCTTGCTTTTGACTAAACAATAGTCTATAATAGTTTAACGTACTTATCTAAATTTTTTAAGCTTTTTTATTTTATATGGAAGAAACAACTCAAAATTCAAATTCTACATCTCCAAATCCAGGCTCTACATCAAGTAATAAATTCTGGGGCTGGTTCCTTTTGATTGCTATACCTGTTGGAATTTTAGCATATATTTTAATGAATAAAGAAGTTAAGGCTCCAACGGAATTAGTAATTACCAAGAATGAACAACAAGCAGAAATTCCGGTTACTAAAGAACCAACCATTGAAAATAGTGTGACTAATAATAGTGAAGTTGCTGTGGTTTATAAGGATGGTTCCTACTCATCGGTTGGAAACTATATGTCTCCGGGTGGATCAGAAACGGTAGATCTTTCCTTGACACTTAAAGATGGCATAATTACCGACGCAAATTTTCTACCAAATTCCGAACGACCAATGTCACTTCGTTTTCAGAATCAGTTCGCCGCGGGGTATAAAGAATTAGTTGTTGGAAAAAAGATTAGCGAAGTTAATTTGACTAAAGTTTCTGGTTCTTCATTGACTCCAAAAGGTTTTAATGACGCAGTCGCTCAGATAAAAGCCAAAGCCACATTATAATACTCTATGGCGTGGTCTAAAACGCCCTTACTCTTTGAGGCCATCGGGACTAAATGGCAGATTGACCTTCCCGATGGTCTTTTGGTATCTAGACAAGAAAAGTTATTAATTGATATTAAAAATCGAATTGATATTTTCGACCATAATTATTCGCGTTTTCGAGATGATTCATTAGTAACGGCTATATCGAAAAAAGCCGGAAAATATCGGTTGCCTCCAGACGCTCAGCCGTTATTTGAGATATATGAAAACCTCTACCGTATAACTAATGGCCTAGTTACACCGTTAATTGGTGATGTTTTAGTAGCAGCGGGTTATGATAAAAACTATTCTCTCAAGCCGGGAAAATTATCTTCACCTTTGGCCTGGGACGAAGTCTTAGAACGTCAGGGAGATTTATTGATTATCAAAAAACCAACCGTCCTTGATTTCGGAGCGGCTGGTAAAGGCTATCTTATTGATATTGTCGCTGAGCTCATTAGAAAAGCGGGGATTACTTCATTCTGCGTGGACGCCGGTGGTGATATGGCATATTATGATAATGAGGAGAGATTACGGGTGGGTTTAGAACATCCACTCAATTCGACAGAGGTTATTGGTATTACAACTATTAGAAATCAGAGTTTATGTGGCTCGGCTGGTAATCGACGCATGTGGGATAAATTTCATCATATTATAAATCCGAAGACTCTTGAATCGGTTAAGGAAATTTTAGCGGTCTGGACAATTGCCCCTATTACGTTATTAGCTGATGCATTAACCACTGCGCTTTTTTTTACTGATGCCTCGGTTTTACAAGCCGAATATCAGTTTGAATATTTGTTAGTCCGCTCAGATTTAACAGTCGAAAAGTCAGAGGGTTTTCCAGTAGAATTATTTAAGGCCTAGTTTAATTTTTTATGCGTTATATCGATAGGTTTTTAAACTCGATTACCATGTATCGTCTGGTCTTAATAGGACTGGAAATTTTAGCCGCTATTTCTTTAGTGGCAACTTTTTTTGGTAAGCTGTCGTTTAACTGGATCGGACTTATTGTATCTTTCCTCGTGTTAATGATCGTTTGTTATGTAGTAAATTTTGGGTTAGCAAAAGTTCTTAAAGCTCCGATGAATATTGAGTCAGCCGGTATTACGGCCTTGATTCTTTTTTTTATCATCGCTCCACCAGAGTCAGGTACCGAAGTTTTAACAATCGTGGCCCTTGCGGCTCTGGCAATGATTTCAAAGTTTGCTTTTACCATTAATCACAAACATCTTTTTAATCCCGCAGCCATCGCAGCCGTAATTATTGGTCTCGGGGGTTCAGGAATGGCAATTTGGTGGGTTGGGAGTGTAGTTTTACTACCTTTTACATTGATTTTAGGTTTGTTAATCGTAAGAAAAATTCGACGTTTTGAAATGTTTGCAACTTTTTTATTAGTGAGTTTATTGGCTTTAATCATTTCTGGAATTTCAGTGGGTCAAACCTGGACCGAAGTTTTAGCGGTATCAGTTACTTCTTGGCCATTGATATTTTTTGGGACTATTATGCTAACGGAACCGGCCACAACTCCGCCGGGAAGAAAGTGGCAAATTATGTATGCCGCCGTAGTCGGTGTTTTATTTTCCATTCAGTTTAAAATTGGATCTTTATACTCTACCCCCGAGTTAGCTTTGGTGACGGGAAATATTTTTTCATACATAGTCAGTCCTAAGCAAAAGTTATGTTTGATATTGGAATCAAGCCGTCGGTTGTCAGGAGATATATATGAATTTATATTTTTAACAAAAAGCAAATTAATTTTTAAAGCGGGCCAATATTTAGAATGGACGCTACCCCCGCTACATCTAGATAATCGCGGTAATCGTCGTTATTTTACAATCGCCTCTTCACCCACAGAAGAGACGATTCGTTTAGGTGTTCGAGTTTTTGAAAAGAGCAGCTCATTTAAGAAACAGTTAATGGCTTTAAAATCAGGTGAGGAGATTTTTGCTGCACAGTTGTCGGGTGATTTTGTTTTGCCAACTGATAAAACAAAAAAATTAGTATTTATTGCCGGTGGAATAGGTATTACACCTTTTCGCAGTATGATTAAATATTTAATTGATCAAAATGAAAAACGAGATATTGTTTTATTATATGCCGTTTTAACTCCAGAAAATTTTGTTTATCGTGATATATTTGAAGAAGCGAAGTCTATCGGTTTGCGAACGGAATATGTTATTACGGATAGTACTAAGGTACCGAATAATTGGTCCGGGCGAGTTGGTTATATTAATGAGAAGATGTTAAGTACTGTAATGACTGATTATAAAGAACGAATGTATTATCTTTCTGGACCAGAAGCGATGGTTGCAACATATACCACGCTATTATGTGGTGTCGGAATCCCACGAAAGCAGGTACGAAAAGATTATTTTCCCGGTTTTTAAAAAATATGACTAAATGTGTTTATTGCGGAAATAACCCGACACCTCATTTTCTAAATTGGTTTAATGAGACTATAACTGTTTTCATGACACCAATTAATCAGGTTATTTTTGGAAAAAAATTTGGTAAAGGAATTTTCAGGACAATTAGTTGGTTGTTTTTTCCGGTGCTCAGGTTAATGGAGAAAACAAATATTATTACATATGTTTCGGAAATGTCAGCCGTTACAAGCTCGCGGGCTGAGGTATTATGGTCGGAAGCTAAACGTCGGGGACTTAAGATGGAATGCGTAAAAATATGTGGTCGAGAAAATGATTCCTACCGAGTTTGGATTGGTGATCGATTTATTTATTTTTCAGGCCTGCCCCGTCCTGAATATATGCCAAATACCGGTGAATGGTGGATTGATGATAAAGCGTTAGTTAAAGAAAAACTTTTGAAAGCAGGAATCCCCGTTCCGAACGGAAAAGCTTTTTCACGTTATCGACCTCTGAAAAAAATGTTTGAAAAATTAGAAAAGCCAGTAATTATTAAACCTCGTTTAGGTTCACGAGGACGACATACTACGACATTTATTTATACTGAAGAGCAATTAAAAAAAGCTTTTAAGGTGGCTAAGCAATTATGTTATTGGGTGGTGATGGAAGAGCATCTCATCGGCTCGGTATATCGCGGAACAATGATTGATGGAAAATTAGCGGGAGTGTTACGAGGTGATCCGCCACGAATAACGGGTGATGGCACTCACAATATGCGAGAATTAGTAGAAATAAAAAACAAAAATAAACATCCAGAAATCCATGATGTTAAAATTTCCCCAGAGATGGAAATTTTTTTAAGTCGCACCAATAGAAATTTAGACGATATTTTACCGGCTGGCTTAACAATTGATCTCTCGGAAAAAATTGGTGTTTCGTATGGGGGTAATAGTTCGGAAGACACCGAAATAACTCATCCTGAAATAAAGAGAATTTTAGAGGAAGCCGCCGTTGCTATTAATGATCCCCTCATTGGTTTTGATTTTATTATTGAACATATTGACCGTTCGCCAGATGAGCAGAAATGGGGAATTATAGAATGTAATGGCGTACCGTTTATAAATTTGCATCACGATCCGATTGAAGGACCTTCCAATAATGTGGCTAAACATGTCTGGGATTTTGTAGAGAAAAATGCCGCCTATTATTAAAATAGTTTTATACATTAGGTAAACAAAAACACCTCGGTCATTTAACCGAGGTGTTTGTTTTAAACCTTAAGCTGAAGGCATTGAATGACCTGATTTTTCTCCGCACTTTCGGCAATTCATTTTATGTTGAGCAATTTCAACAATTGCTGAAAGACCAACTAAAATATAGACTAAGCGAGAGATCCAAGCACTCATACCACCAAATAATCGACCAATTTCCATATCAGGACCGAATAAGCCAACGAGTAGCCAATTCAAACCACCGATAACAAGGAGTAAAAAGGTTAGAGAATGGAGGTTTTTCATAAGAATCGAATATTAGTAATAAAATACACAACTCGACCTTTGCACTCTTATTATAGCATATAAGTAAGAAAAGAGGTGAAGTTTTGACTTTTTTTTATATTTATTGTTTAATGAAGAAACTATTAAAAAATATATAAAAAAAGGGGGCATAATGAAATTGCCATGTTATTTCAAACTTAAAACTTTTGAAAAAGTAGAAATGTTCGTGAAATTAATTTCATTTATTTATCGACGCTGGTTAGAGGAAAAGAAAACTGCAAATTTTTTTATAGAACCCGTCAAAGACATTACTGTTCTTAAGGATATTGGCATAAAAAAAGATACAAAATTAATTGAAGATTTGCATCTTTCAAAAAACGGTGTTCGATATCTTTCGATACTAATGTCGAGTTTATTAAATCGAAGATTCTCTAAATTGACCTCAGATTTTAATAAAATGACAATCGGCCAATTTTCCGAATATTTTTAATTTTTTACCTTGAATTTATATTAAGTCATCTAAATTATTGGATGACTTTTTTTATATGGTAGCTATGGTATACTTGAATAATTGAAAAACCACTTTAATATTGATTAATTTCACTCAAATGGGCCGTCGTCGCAAACAAAAAAATCCGCTTGATTACATCTCTATTCCTTCACTTAATGTAAGCTCTGATATTAAGCAAAGTATTTGGGCGGTTTTATTTTTAACATTAGGAATTATTAGTTTTCTAAGTTTATTTGAATTGGCTGGCCAATTAGGCGTCTATCTTTTAAAGGCGATGTACTGGCTGGCTGGCTGGGGAGCTTTTTTGATTCCGCTTTTGCTTCTTTTAGTTGGCTGGCAGATTTATAAAAATAAAGAAGAAAGAACAGGTACCTTACGATACCTTGGAGCTACTTTATTCTTATGGTCATTTTTAGGGATGCTGCAATTATTTGTCAGCGTTGAGGAATGGGATATGTCTTTAAAGGCGGGCGAGGGAGGTGGACATATTGGTTGGACTCTAGCAGTGATTGTATTTAATTTAGTGGGTTTTTGGGCAGGTATCATTATTATTTTAGCCTTAATTATTATTGCCTTGATGTTAATGTTTAATACTAATTTGGGAACACTTTTTCATCATGGAACCATGCCAGCTCGTTTAGTATCTCGACCTTTTTCATTTTTCTTTAGAAAGAAGGAAAGCGCCTTAGCGGAAGAGTATGATCATCGAGTAGAGGAAGGAAATGATGCGGATGACGATGATGTTGTAAATGATACTTTTAGTTTGCACGCCTTAAAAGATACATCTAATAAAATAAAATCATCATCCAAGATAAAACCTGATGATGAAAAAATGAGTTGGAAACCAACTAATATCAAAATTGATTTACCGCTTGATCTTTTGAATAGCCGGGTTTATAAGCCAACATCTGGAGATATAAAAAGCAATATTGAAATTATCAAATCGACGTTGGAGAAATTTAACATCCCCGTTGAAATGGGAGAAGTAAGTGTTGGGCCAACAGTCACTCAATATACATTAAAGCCCTCAGAAGGTATTAAATTATCACGAATTACTGGTTTAAATAATGATTTATCAATGGCCTTGGCGGCTCATCCGGTTCGTATTGAAGCACCTATTCCGGGTAAGGCGTTAGTGGGAATTGAAGTACCAAATCGAACGGTGGCGATTGTAAATTTACGTGAAGTATTAGAGTCTGATGACTTTAAGCGACGTTCTAATAATTTGTTAATTGCGTTAGGAAAAGACGTGGCTGGAAAAGTCTGGTTGGATAGTATTTCAAAAATGCCTCACTTATTAGTAGCTGGTGCGACTGGTTCAGGAAAATCTGTCATGTTAAATACTTTAATTATTAGTTTGCTCTATCAAAATAATCCAGATGATTTGAAATTTATCATGGTTGATCCTAAGCGAGTTGAGTTAACTGTATATAATGGATTGCCTCATTTACTGACTCCAGTTATTACTGAAGTATCGAAAACAATTAATGCTTTGAAATGGTGCTTAAACGAAATGGATCGCCGTTTTGAAACATTATCACAAGTTCATAAGCGTGATATTGAAGGTTATAATCAAGTGGCGATAGAAAAAATGCCCTATATAATTTTTATTATCGATGAATTGGCGGATTTAATGGTGGTGGCGCCTAAAGAAATGGAAACAGGTGTGGTTCGTTTAGCTCAGATGGCGCGAGCGGTTGGTATTCATTTAGTCTTAGCAACTCAGCGACCAAGTGTGAATGTTATTACGGGAACAATTAAAGCTAACATGCCGGCTCGTATTGCTTTCTCGGTTACATCAGGGATTGATTCTAGAACTATCTTAGATTCACTTGGAGCGGAAAAATTACTCGGTAGAGGTGACATGCTTTTTTCAAGTGTTTCTTTAACAAAACCAAAACGTATTCAGGGAGCTTTGATTACTGATCAAGAAATTAAACGAATTGTTTCGTATATTAAAGAGAAGAGTGGTGGTCCAAATTATATTACAGAAATTGTTGAACGACAAAAAGTTCGAGGAGTGGCCGGGGTTGGTATGGATGGTGGGTCAAATGATGATGATGAATTATTCCAAGAAGCCAAAGAATTAATTATTAATTCTGGAAAAGCTTCTGCTTCTTTTTTACAACGACGTTTATCGATCGGTTATGCGCGAGCGGCTCGACTTTTAGATATTCTTGAAGAGTCAGGAATTATTGGTCCCTCTAATGGCGCTAAGGCGAGAGAAATTATGGTTTCAAAAGAACAGTATGAAGCTATGATTGAAGATGGTGTTGCTGGTGCCCGCTTGCATGATCAAGCGACTGCCCAAGCCCCAGATAATTATTTAGGAGATGATGGTGAAAAACCAGAAGGTGAGAGTGAAGATGATGATTCTTCGGATTCAGATGAAGAAGTTAACGATGATTCCGGTGATAAGAAACTATCTAATAGCACCGTAGATGATGAAGGTGAAGTACCAGAGTTTATGTCTGAGAATCCTGATGGTTATGAGGGCGAAGATGAGGATATTGTCCCCACTTCTTCCCCAGTAGAAAAAAAGTCTGAAAAAGGGCCTGAAAAAGATAGTGATAATTCAAACTTTGAACGATATTTTTCTCGCTAATATTAGTTAATATACCACATTTTAGTCGGTGTTGACGCTATCTCTTGACAGCATTTATTTATCCTGTATAATAAGGAAACACTATGAAGAACTATTTATTCAATTATCAAATAAGTGGCTAAATGCTTTCTGCTGTTTTTGCATATTGGCCGCTTGCAAGCGGTTTTTTTAGTCTCAAAATCAAGTTGTGCTTAGCTGAAGGGTCATAAAACAATGATTCTCCAGCTCCGCAGAACCAGTTTATCGGAGCACAGGAACATTAACAACGGAATATAGAATTGATTACTCAAATAATTTAATTGTAATTTTAAAGAGTCACAGAAAGAAAATAAAATTTAAGATTACTCACATTTTTTGAAAATAAAGATGTGGGAAAATCTCGTAAGGGTGTATGGTGGATGCCTTGACTCAAGAAGACGATGAAGGACGTAGCAGCCTGCGATAAGCCTCGGTAAGGTGGCAAGCAACCTTTGACCCGAGGATTTCCGAATGGGGAAACCTATCCTGTTGAAGACAGGATGTCCGCTCGCTGAACACATAGGCGAGTGAGACGATTACCCGGTGAACTGAAACATCTTAGTAGCCGGAGGAAAAGAGAACAATTTGATCTTTTATCAACGTTGGCGACCTTTCGCCGATTTTGATAAGAGATTGCGATTCCCCGAGTAGTGGCGAGCGAAAGGGGAGCAGCCCAAACCATTAAAACCACGTAT
The DNA here is from genome assembly GCA_035438725.1 of bacterium. Taxonomy (GTDB): domain Bacteria; phylum Patescibacteriota; class Patescibacteriia; order Patescibacteriales; family Patescibacteriaceae; genus Patescibacterium. The sequence goes on from DAORIW010000007.1 coordinate 37,735, forward strand.
ATGTTTTTCACTTTTGTGAGATGCGTATGCTGAAGGAATTAGGTCCATATGTTTTAGCGGTGTAGCAAGATGGTCGTGCTTACTACCTAATGCGGTAAGGTAACGATAGGATTTTATTAGTTGAAGTGAGCTGGAAAGCTCTGCCAGAGACGGTGATAGCCCCGTAAGCGAAAATAATTTCCTCGTTATGATGACATATTCTTAAGTATTGCGAGACTCGTGAAATCTCGTGAGAATCCGGGTCGACTATGACCCAAGGCTAAATACTTCTTGAGATCGATAGTGAACTAGTACCGTGAGGGAAAGGTGAAAAGCATCCCGGTAAGGGAGATGAAATAGTATCTGAAACCATATACTTACAAGCAGTCGGAGCCCAGTTTACTGGGTGACGGCGTGCCTATTGAAGAATGAGCCAACGAGTTTGTTGTATGCGGCTTGATTAATTTGCTTAAAGCAAAGAAGTCACAGTGAAAGCGAGGGTTAATAGCCCGTACTCTTACTTATTAGAAACGATAACAAGTTAGTTATAAAGTTCATAAAGTTTAAAGTTTATAAAGTTGGTGTTAAAGCCAGCCTTATTACTTTATAACATTATAACTTTTTAACTTGTGTTGCGTAAGCAACGCGCTTGTTATCTTTCTAATATGTAAGAAGGTCGCATGCACAAGACCCGAAGCCGGGTGATCTAACCATGGCCAGGTTGAACCCTGACGAAAGTCAGGGGGAGGACCGAACCCGTAAGTCGTGCAACACTTTGGGATGAGTTGTGGTTAGCGGAGAAATTCCAATCGAACTCGGCAATAGCTGGTTCTCCTCGAAATAGCTTTAGGGCTAGCCTCGAGCGCTGAACGTAGGGGGTAGAGCACTGAATGGAAACGGGCCGCAAGGTACCGTTTTCAACCAAACTCCGAATACCTACGCGTGCAGCTCGGGAGTCAGACTATGGGCGCTAAGGTCCATTAGTCTAAAGGGAAACAGCCCAGATCGCCGTCTAAGGTCCCTAAATATAAACTAAGTGTAAAAGGTGGTGTCGTGACTGCGACAACTAGGAGGTTGGCTTAGAAGCAGCCATCCTTTAAAGATAGCGTAATAGCTCACTAGTCTAGTCGTCTCGCGCCGAAAATGTACCGGGGCTAAGTTTATTACCGAAGACGCGAACTCATCACGCAAGTGATGATTGGTAGAGGAGCATTCTAAAACCGCTGAAGTCGTGATGTGAGTCATGGTGGAGGTTTTAGAAGAGAGAATGTTGGCATAAGTAGCAAAAAGGCAGGTGAAAACCCTGCCCACCGAAAATCTAAGGGTTCCTGGGCAACGCAAATCGACCCAGGGTGAGTCGGTCCTAAGGCGAGGCTGCTGTAGTGGCAGCGTAGTCGATGGATGAGCTGGTTAATATTCCAGCACTACCACAATTTTCCGATGGAGTGACGGACTTTTGAAGTTTGAGGGTGTATTGGTTTGCACCTTGACGGTTTAGAAATCTGACTTAGGTAAATCCGGGTCAACAAGATGGACAGACTGGCAGCAGATAAGGCCTTCGGGCTGAGTCAATTCAAGTAGAGAGAGTTCCCAGAAAAACTTCTAGGGCTAAGGTTGTGGTATCCGTACCGTAAACCGACACAGGTAGATGAGGCGAGAAGCCTAAGGTGAACGAGAGAACCATCGTTAAGGAACTAGGCAAAAAAGCGGTCGTAAGTTAGCAATAAGACCTGCCCAGAGCAATCTGGGCCGCAGCGAATGACTTTCAAGTGACTGTTTACCAAAAACACAGCTCCCTGCTAAATCGAAAGATGATGTATAGGGGGTGATGCCTGGCCAGTGTCCGAACGTTAAGAGGAGAGGTCATCCTAGTTTACTAGGGGCAGCTTTGAATTTAAGCGCGGATGAACGCCGGCCGTAACTATAACGGTCCTAAGGTAGCGAAATTCCT
>DAORIW010000008.1:0-38003 GCA_035438725.1 bacterium
TAGGTTCTGTAATTACGGCGGCTTCATTTCCGCCAAGAAGACCTCCCGCAAAAGCACTGGCACCAGCACCACCAACACCTCCGTTAGCACCACTACCATTAGCTCCAGCACTACCACCTCCAGCTGCTCCCCCATTTCCTCCGTCTCCACCAGCTCCACCATTTCCCGGAGTACCCGCCGTTACAGTTACAGAACCTAGTGCATAGGCATTTGAAATTGTTCCTGTATTATCGCCCACTAAACCACCACCAGTAACCGCTCCACCAACACCACCAACACCACCAACTAAACCAACTGAACCAGCACCACCATTACCTGAACCGCCTGAACCACCAGCACCACCATTGCCTCCCTTACCGCCAGTACCACCAGTTGCACCATTACCACCGGTCATTGTTACATTACCTGATGCATAGCTTGTATTAAATGCACCAGTTGTTAAATTTGATCCAATAAGACCACCCGCAAAACTTGCACCACCAGCACCACCAGCACCACCGGCAATACCAGCTCCTCCGGCACCACCAGCAAGTGTTCCACCGGCTCCACCAGTTCCAGAAATCCCTCTAACTCCAGCAACACCGCCTGCTCCACCAACAGTTGTTATATCTCCGGCTGACCAAGAATATTGAATTAATCCAGCTGTAAAATTGTAACCAGCTAAGCCTCCGGCGTACAAAGCACCTCCAGCACCGGCTGCTGCCGTCGCGCCTTGAGCACCTCCAACACCACCGGTTCCCGAAGGACCGCCATCGCCGCCATTTCCACCATTTCCACCGTTACCACCAACTCCACCAGCTGAACCAGTTACTGAAACATTTCCAACTGTATTAATTGTATTTATGATTCCAACGTTATAACCAACAAAGCCTCCACCATATTTAATACCACCAACTGTTCCAGCACCACTAGCACCAGCAATTCCACCAGTACCGCCAGTAAAAGTTGTTACACCATCACCTCCATTACCGCCATTACCACCGGCACCACCGGCACCACCAGCACCACCGCTTAAAGTTAATGTTCCAGTTGTATATGAATCTTTAATAGTACGTGAAGTATTATTCCAGCCAACGAATCCTCCGCCATACCCAATACCTCCTGCACCACCTGCCGTAGCTGCACCACCTGCTCCACCAGTAGCACCATTTCCACCACTTCCCGGAAACCCATTAGCACCATTTCCACCATTTCCACCGACACCACCGGCACCAATCGTTCCACTTGCATTAGCTGTAGTATACGAAGTCAGCTGAATAGTACCATCATTATAACCAACATACCCACCAGTATATAAAACTCCACCGGCTCCAGCCGCACCACCGGCACCACCAATACCTCCAACACCAACACTTCCTGGATTACCACCGGCTCCACCGGTTCCTCCCGCTCCACCGGTACCACTTGTCCCAGTAACCGTTGTACCAATTGAAAAACTTGTATTGATTGTATTAGCTGCGTTTACATTATTTCCCATTAATCCACCGGAATAAGAAGCACCGCCAGCTCCCGCAGCACCACCAACACCACCAGCTCCACCAATATGATTACCTGTTCCGGCTGAACCATCACCACCAATTCCACCCGTTGCTCCGTTAGCTCCATTAGCCGCCAATGAAGTCACATTCCCAGTTGAATAAGAATTTATGATTACTCCAGTCGCCGAATTATTAGCCACTAAACCTCCAGCATAGGCTGCACCACCGGCTGCACCAGCACCACCAACACCACCAGTAGCAGCCGTTCCGGCTGAGACAGTTCCGCTTGGTCCACCAGCACCACCGACTCCTGGTGTACCGGTTGTTCCACCATTAGAAACAACACTACCAGTAGCATATGATGTGCCTCCAATAATTCCTGTATTAGCACCAATTAAACCCCCGGCATAAGCAATACCTCCAATACCAGTCGCACCACCAGCTCCACCAATACCTCCAAGAGCACTTGAACCTCCTGTACCACCAATTACACCTGTTGCTCCATTGCCACTAACGCCTCCAGTGGCCGTAACATTTTTTGTAGAATAACTTGAGGTTGTAAATACTCCACCACTCATCTGTCCAGTAAGTCCTCCGGCATATGAGGCACCACCGGCACCACCAGTACCACCAGCACCAACCGTACCTCCAGCCGCTCCACTTCCTCCATTACCAGCCGAACCAGCACTTCTTCCAATACCTCCAGTTCCACCAGTTGATACAACAGTATTTCCCGTAGCATAAGAATTAAAATATCTACTTCCACCCGTCGTAACGCTAAAATATCCAGACAAACCTCCGGAGTTTGCTTCACCGCCAACTCCTCCAGCACCACCAGCACCACCAGCACCACCAATTGAACTGGCAGCTCCATTAGCACCATTTCCTCCAATATTTCCTATACTACCGTTTCCACCGATACTTGTAACACTTCCGGTTGCATATGAACTAATAATATCGCTTAAACCTGTAGTAATTCTACTATTTCCAATAACTCCTCCGGCATAGGCTGCACCACCGGCAACCGCTGTAACAGCTGCACCACCAGCTCCTCCTGCAACCGTTGTTCGCGACGCACCACCATTACCTGATGTTCCAGCTGTTCCAGCATTACCACCATTAGCTGTGACATTTCCCGTTGCATAATTAGAGATAAAATTACTGGTACCTGAAGTAAAGTTACTAAAACCAACTAAACCTCCGGCATCAGCTTCACCACCGGCACCAGCCGCCCCACCTAAAGCACCAACCGAACCAATATGAGTACTCGTACCAGTTGATCCATCACCACCATTTCCTCCAAGACCACCATTTCCGCCAGTTCCACTAGTCACAGTAACCGCGCCAGTTGCATATGAATCTAGTATCTGTAAAAGCTGAGTTGTTCCTGTCATACGACCAACAAGACCACCACCGTATCCAAAACCTCCAGCACCGCCAGCACCACCTACACCTCCAGCAGCCGCCGTTCCAGTTGATATCGTACTTCCTGAAGTACCACCTGTACCACCCGCACCACCTGTACCACCTGTACCAGCAGTAACTGAAATAGTAACTGATGAATATGAGGAAGATTGAACGGTACCAAGATTGTCTCCTATTAATCCTCCATAAACTCTATAACCACCAGCACCACCTATACCACCAACTGTTCCAACACCACCAACAAAAGTACCTACACCGGTACCACCAGCACCCCCGGAACCTCCCGTACCACCAACTTGTTCACTCCCAGAAATAGTTAAAATTTCAGAATATGAACTATTTATAAGTCCAGTAGCTGAACTAAAGCCAACTAATCCACCGACATAAGCTCCAGAAGATGCCCCTCCAGCACCGGCAGCTCCTCCAGCTCCACCAACGCTCCCTCCTGCTAAACCAGAACCACCAGCACCGCCATTGCCTCCATTACCAGTAGCGCCTCCTGTTACAGTGATATTACCTTTTCCCGATCCAGCATGGAAGCTGGCATAAGAAGAAGAAACATCTGAAGTCACATAACCGGCCAATCCTCCAGTATAAATAATTCCCGAAGCACCACCGGCTCCACCGGCACTTCCAGCAACTCCACTATTTACAGAACCAGCTCTTCCATTTGAACCACCGCCCCCGGCTCCACCCGTAATAGCTAATTCTGTTTTTGAATATGAATTAGTTTGAATAACTCCCGTACTATACCCAGTCAATCCTCCGGCATATACAGCACCACCAGCACCTCCAGCACCTCCAGCACCACTAATTCCATAAAGAGCCGTACCAGTTCCATTTCCTCCAATTCCGCCTTGAGCACTGGCACCACCAGCTCCACCAGTGGCTGAAACTATTCCTGTCTGTGCATAGCTTGTAGTAATAGTACCAAGCAAATTTTGCCCAGCTAAACCACCAGCCTGAATTGAAGCACCTAACGTAACAGCTGCACTTCCGCCAGCACCACCAACTCCACCAGCGCCACCAATGTGATTTGTTCCAGCTGATCCATCTCCGCCATTTCCACCAATTCCACCAGCACCACCAGCACCGCCAATAGCATTTACATTGGTTGTAGCGTATGAATTATTTATCAAAGCAGTGACACCATTATTTCTTCCAATTAATCCACCTCCGCTAATAGCTCCGCTAACTCCCCCAGCAGCCCCAGCTCCACCTATGGCTGCTGTACTATTAGTTATATTTCCAGAAGCACCACCAGCACCACCTGAACCACCAGCACCACCAGCACCGCTGGTAGCAGTAACCGCTCCGGTTATATGATACGAAGATTGAATTGTTCCAGAGTTATCGCCAACCAAGCCTCCAGTATAGTTTGCTCCACCAACTGGTCCAATAGTTCCGGCTGCACCAATACCGCCAATAGCTCCTGAACCTCCAGTACCCCCAGCACCACCATTTCCAGAAACTCCACCAGTGCCTGATGTTCCCTGAACAATTCCCGTTGAATAAGAGGTAACGATAATTCCCGATGTAATAAAACCAGCTAAACCACCAGTAAATGAAATACCACCAATTCCACCAGCTCCGCCAATTGCTCCAGCACCACCAGCCGAAGACGACCCTCCATTACCACCAGCACCACTAACTCCAGCAACACCACCATTTCCGGCAGTGACTGTTACATTGCCAGTGGCATATGAAGTACCAATATAAATATTTGTTGTAGCAAAACCAATCAAACCGCCGCCATAAGCGTAAGCACCAGCACCACCAGCTCCACCAACTGCTCCAGCGCCACCAGTCATCCCAGCTGCTCCATTGCCACCAGCACCACCAACACCGCCTTCACCACCATTATCAGCTACTACTGTAATATTTCCAGTTGCATAAGAATCTACAATCGATCCTCCAGCTCCAACAATATCGCCAATAAGCCCTCCAGCGCTCAAAGAGGTTGCTTGAGTTACACCACCAGTTCCACCAGCTCCACCCACACCACCAACTGCTCCATTTATTCCATTTATACCATCACCACCTTCACCACCAGCATCAGCATTCACAACAACATGATTAGAAGAAATAATCGTATCAAAAACAACGTCAGCAAGAGAAGTATGCCCAATAGCGCCACCAACAAAAACTGCACCGGTAGCACCACCAGCACCACCAGCTCCACCGGTACCGTCTCTTCCACTTGTACCGCTGCTACCTCCGGCTCCTCCTGCCCCACCACTTCCTCCTCCAATGGAAGAAGCAACAGTTATTGTTCCGCTTGTGCTACTTGATGAAGAAATATTTCCATTTCCTTGGCCAACTAGTCCACCCATAAATAAGTTACCCGAAGCACCACCAACTCCACCGGTTCCACCAACTCCACCGTTATGACCTCCCGTGCCTAATGCTCCAGAACCACCCGCACCACCGGTACCACCATTCCCTCCAGCTTTATTGCTTGCTGAAATACTACCAGTAACCACTGCTCCAGCTATGACTCCAGAATTGTCACCAACTATTCCTCCGACATACGTTGCACCACCGGCTCCACCGGTTCCACCAGCACCAGCAGTAGCTGCTGTACTTCCAGAAATATTTCCAGAAGCGCCAGCAGCTCCACCAACTCCACCATTACCAGCTGCTCCTCCGGAAACAGTGATAGTAGTGATTGCATATGTAACATCATGTATCAAACCAATATTTAAACCAGCAACACCACCTCCATAAGCTGCCGCTCCAGCACCTCCCGCTCCAGCAGCTCCGCCAGCACCTCCAATCGCTCCAGCGGTACTTCCGCCAACACCTCCGATACCGCCATTTCCACCAACACCGCCAGTACCTCCAGTAGAAGTGATTATTCCAGCATTATTAACCGTACTAATAGTTGTACCAATTAATCCATTATAACCAATAATACCACCACTATAAGAGATACCACCAAGAGCTCCAATGCCTCCACCAACTCCAGCTACACCTGCAATACCCGCTCCGCTTGATCCTCCACTTCCGGCATTACCACCAACACCACCAGTTCCACCAGTCGCAGCTACGTTCCCACTGGCATATGAATCATCACTAACAATTGCTACGTTCCAACCAACTAAACCACCGGCTACTCCAATTCCACCAACACCACCAGAAATTCCAGCAATACCGGCTGCACCAGCAACCGCGGTTGATGAATTTCCACCGTTAGCGCCACTTGATCCAACACCACCATTACCACCTGTTGAAGTAACATTTCCACTCGCATATGAAACACCCTGCACAATTCCATTTGTCGTATTAAAGCCTAATAATCCTCCTGCATACGCAGCACCACCAATACGCAATAAGACGTTGGCGGCAACATCCGTACCTCCGTTAGCTCCACCAGTTGCTCCAACAGTTCCGCTTCCACCATTTCCACCAGATCCAGGATTTCCACCAGCTCCAGCTGTTACAGTTACCGAGCCGGTTGCATATGAACTATTTATTGTTCCATTACTTAATCCAACCAATCCTCCTCCATAAGCAATTGCTCCGGCACCACCACCAGCACCACCAGCTCCACCAACCGCTCTTACCCCACCGGCACCGCCAGTTCCACCGGCACCAGAATTTCCTGAAACAGAAATAATAGCTACTGTAGAGTATGAAGCAGCTTGAATAATACCAGCGACATTATTTCCGACTACTCCGCCAGCATAAGCTATTGCGCCTGCGCCGCCAGCACCACCAACTCCTCCAGCTCCAGCAATAGCCCCTGAACCTCCAACACCACCAACTCCTCCATTTGCGCCATTACCTCCGTTACTACCGGTTACGGTAACACTACCAGATTCAATATGTGAATTTGTAATTGTTGAAGTATTTGCACCAACAATTCCTCCAGCATAGGCAATAGCACCAGCACCACCAGCTCCACCGGTTGCTCCAACTGCTCCAACATGACTTGAACCACCAGCCGAACCATCACCCGCCACTCCAGGATTAGCACCATTTTTACCATTAGTTGCGTTTGCTACAATATCACCCGTCGCATATGAGCTACTAATAGTATTAGTATTATTTCCTACAATACCACCAGCATAGGCAATCGCTCCAGCACCACCTGCACCACCGGCACCGGCAGCTGCTGCCGTCACCGAGTTGAACGTAGCTGTTGTTGCACCTCCATTACCACCAGTTCCAGCATTACCAGGAGTTCCTCCGGTCGCAGTAATATTGGCCGTCGAATATGAAGTACCCTGAATAACTCCGCTACTTTGACCAGCAATTCCTCCGGCATAGGCAACTCCACCAGCACCGCCAGCACCACCAACCGCTCCAACACCACCAACAGCGTTTGCTCCTCCGTTACCACCGGCTCCACCAACGCCAGCATTACCACCAGCACCACCTGTAACACTAATATCCCCCGTATTATAATTAGCGGTAATTGGTCCAAGAATATAGTTACCAACTACACCACCACCAAAAGCGGCTCCTCCAGCTCCTCCAGCCGCACCAGCCGCTCCCGCTCCTCCGGTGGTTGAGGCAGCTCCCACTCCTCCGTTACCACCTGATCCACCAGCACCACCAGCACCACCAACTACTGTTACAGCCCCAGTAGAATATGAATTAAAAATTTCTCCATTTGCAGTATACCCAACGACCCCACCAACATAGGCAATTCCACCAACTGCTCCAACGCTTCCAGCAATACCAGCAAGGCTCGTCCCTCCGGCTCCACCACTTGCACCAGCACCACCAGCACCAGACGTTCCGGTTATAGTTCCGGTTGAATAATCATTTAATATAGATGTGCCAGCATTATTTCCAATCACTCCGCCAGCATAAATAATTGCACCCGCGATAGCGACTCCGGCTGCACCGGCAAGTGCACCTGACCCAGCCGCTCCACCAGCACCAGCAGCACCACCAGCACCAGCTGTACCAACCAAAGCACCAGTTATATGATAACTATCAGTAACAGCAAGAGTGTTATTACTGGTAACTCCTCCAATATATAGAATACCCGCTACTCCACCAGTTCCTCCAGCTGCTCCAGCTATACCAGTTAAACCAGCAACACCAACTCCCCCAGCTCCACCAGCGCCGCCAGTACCGTTAATGGCGTTGGATGAATATGATAATTCAATAACTCCAGTATTAGATCCAACCAAACCTCCCCCATATGATGATGAAGCGTTTGCCGAACCTCCAGTACCTGATGTACCACCAGCACCATTAGCCCCTGATGATCCTTTAGCTCCACCTGCTCCACCCGTTGCTCCAACCCCACCAGCGCCACCAACAACTGAAACTAATCCAATTGTTGAATTTGTAGTAATAATCACTCCGGCGTTAAGACCAACCAAACCTCCGGCATACCCAGCTCCACCCGCTCCACCAGTACCTCCTGCTCCACCAGTACCTCCTGTATGAGCTGTTCCTGCACTACCATTTCCACCAACACCACCAACTTGGCCGTTAGCCCCGGGGTGTCCAGTGGCTGTAACTGCCCCAGTCGCATAGACAACACTAGTAGCTCCGGTAATAACACCATCCGAACTGTTAATACCAACCAATCCACCTGCGTAAGCAATACCACCAGCTCCACCGGCTCCACCAGCTCCACCAGTGGCAGCAGTACCGCTTGTTGCGGTTGCAGAAGCACCAGCAATACCTCCGGCTGAAGGAGCGCCAGGAAGCCCACAAGTGGCTTCAACATCTCCAGTTGCATACGAACCATTTTGAATAGTTCCAAGATTATTTGCGATTAACCCTCCAGCATAACTAACACCACCCGCACCACCAACACCACCGGCACCACCAACTCCACCAATAGCGGCGGTTCCTCCCGCACCTCCAACCCCCGCAGTACCCGATGCACCACCGGCTCCACCATTTGCAGTTACACTTCCTGTTGACACAGTCTGTCTGATCCCACCCGAGTTAACCCAACCAATCAATCCACCAACATAGGCAATACCACCGGCACCCGGTGCACCAACTGCACCACCGGCTCCACCAATACCTGAACCTGAGTTTGTACCGCCGGCTCCACCATTTCCACTCGCACCACCAGTTCCACCAGTTCCAATAACTGTAACCGAACTATCAGCCGTGATACTTCCTTGTTGCGAATATCCAACCAATCCACCAGCATAAATAATACCTCCAACAGCAGCCGCGTTACTGACTGAAGCTCCACCAGCACCAGCCACAGTGGCACCGCTCGTTGTATTTCCTCCAGCCCCAGCGTTACCAGCTGTCCCACCTGTTCCCCCGGTACCAGTTACACTTCCAGCAATACTTACATTTAAAATTGAACCAATATTATATCCAACTACTCCTCCTATATACAAAGCCGATCCAACTGCACCAGCCGTTCCCGTACCTCCCGCCGTTGGAGTTACACCCGAGGTACCAGCTGCTCCATTACTACCGTTAGCACCTGCAGTTCCAATAGCTGTGATAGATACACCGGTAAGCGCAACATTCTTTATACTATTATTTGAATAGCCAAAGAGACCAACATAGTTTATAGTCGTTGAATTAATATATAAATTACTGATTGTATGATTATCACCATCAAAAATTCCACTGTAGCTCGTAGTATTATCACCAACTGGAATAAATCCTGTACTTGTGTTCCATCCAGAAGTGACACTAGCATTAATATCATTATTTAGTTTATACGAACTGGAAAGATTTGTTCTCATCCCCTGTAATCCATAAACGTCAAAAACCATAAATGGATCAACACTGATTCCCAAACCCGTGTAGCGTCTAAAAGTACCAGTAGTTACGGAAAAACTACCAGTGGCAGAAAAAGTATTATTGGCTGGATCAATAGCCGTAAAGGTGGCGGCTGAAGTTTGAGAATAATTTCCTGACTGTGCGCCGGAATTAGTAATAGCTAAATCAGCATTTTGAACTATGGTTCCGGTATAACCACTAATACTCATTGAGCCAATACTAAAATTACTATCTATAGTTATTGTAGTGGCGGCCGATCCCGATGAAGCATCAAAAAAAACATTACTGGTAGCATCAGGTAAATTACCCGCTCCAGGAGCACCATTTGAAGTAGCCGCCCAATGGTTAGTCGCATCAGACCAATTACCCGTTCCACCAACCCAATAAGCGTTAGCCGGCGGATCAATAATAAAATCTATATCAACGTTGCCAATAATTTTTAAATCAAAACTATCAGTTGGAGTTTGGAGGTTATTTAATACAATTCGGTATCGACCATCCTGATCAATTGGCGGATAAGCCGCCAGCAATTGATTATTCAAAGTATAAACTTCTATATACGCCGGTTGATCAAGGTCCCGTGGCTTAGCATAGATTGTTATATCTTTTGTATTGTCTAATTCATTTTCAAAAGTTACACGAACATACTCAGTATCATTCAAAGAGGCATAAACTTGATCTCGAGCTTTTACCAAGTCATAAATATCTTCAATTTTATTTTTTTGAGAATCTAAACGAAGGGCTCGAGAGATATAAATGATTTCAAATGTTTCAGTAGATAATTCAGGAACAATCCATTCAACACTATCTAGGTATCCATCTTTATCTTGATCACTCGCCGTAAATTGCATTGCCTCATCTCCCTTGTTCTTCCATTTTATTTTAACTTGATTCTCCTGACCAACTTGAAATAATTCTGGAATTTCAACCCAGACAGGAATATTAACCATTGGTGCGATTAATACTTTTTGTGCATCACCAGCCGAGACTATAACTAGCTTACCCGTACTTGTAGACTCCACAACTATTTTAGGGGGATCAACAATATAATCAATGTCAACGTTACCAATAATTTTTAAATCAAAAACGTTAGTTGCTGTTTTAAGTTGTGTTAAGAGAATTCTATATTTGCCCGGTTGATCAATTTTTTCAAAAGCGGTAATAAGTTCCCCATCAACGGTATAGACTTCAATAATAGCTGGTTGCTCCAAGTCAGTTGGTGAAGCAAATAAAGTAATGTCCCGTGTATTGTCTAAAATATTTTCAAACGACATACGCACATATTGTCCGTTACTTATGCTAGCTGCTCGCTCATCTTGTGATTTAACTAAATCATAAATATCCTCTACACGCTTTTTTTCGGCATCTAGACGAAGAGCCTTAAAGGAATAACTTATTTCAAAAACTTCTTGAGAGGCGTGGGGAACGAGCCACTCAATGTGATCAATCGAGCCATTAGTATTTTCATCTTCGATCGTAAATTCAACTTTGGTATCTTCATGATGTATCCATTTAATTTGAACTGCTTCTTTTTGTTCAACTTTGAATATTTCAGGAATTTCAATCCGCACCGGAATAGTAGTAACAGGTGAAATTAATTTCTGATTTTCAGCGGGTGAAACAGTGACCACTTTTCCATTTTCAATTTCTTTAATTGAAATACTTGGTGGATCTAAAATAAAATCAATATCGATATTACCAATAATTTTTATATCAAGAACATCAGTTGGGGTTTTCAAATCTCTTAAAAAAAATCTATAGTTATCTTCGTGATCAATAGAAGCTGAAGTGGCGACAAGCTCACCGTCGACGGTATAGATTTCTATCAAAGCTGGTTGATCACTAACAGTTGGTTTAGCATATATAGAAATATCTCTGGAACTCTCTAATAAATTTTCAAAGGTCATGCGAATAAATTCACCATTTACTATTGATACATATTTTTCGTCTTTAGACTTTACTAAGTCATAAATATCGTCGAGACTATTTTTTTCACTATCTAAACGCAGGGCTTTAACTATATAAAAAATCTCAAAAATGTGAGATGGATTTTCTGTTGTGATTTCTGGGACTAACCAAGAAACAGAATCAATATAACCGTCAGCATCTTCATCAAGCGAAGTAAACGAAACAATAGTGTCATCGATAGTATCTTCACTTTTAACATCACTTAAAACCTCATTAATATCAGAAATATTTTTTTCAATATTTTCCGCTGTATTTTTTATTTTCTTTTGCTTACTATCTCGTGAAGTAATTTTTATTTTATTTTCTTCACCCACTTTATATATTTCTGGAATTTTTATAGTAACCGGAAAGTCACTAAGAGGGGTTAATAATTTTTGTTCTTTAGTAATTGATATTGTTACAATCTTTCCAGTACTGGTCGGTTGAATAATAATTTGCGGTGTTAGATCAATTTCTTTTTCAGGAATAATCGGATCTATTATTGGATCAATAATCGGATCGGGTGTAGGAATAATTATTGGATCAATACTTGGAGTAGGCTCAACCACGGGTTCAGAAATTGGCGTTGGCTCTATCACTGGTTCAGAGATCGGAGTTGGTTCAATTTTTTCTGTTTCCGAAATTTCTTTTGAAGGTAAGACTTCTACTTGAGTATCATTATTTTTTTCTTCACTTAATGAAGAGTTGGGTAAAATATTTGTTTCAATTTGTAATGGGGTGACAGGAATTGAGGGTTGTAAAAGTGTACTCTCCGGGATAATAATTTGTTGTGTAACTTCGTCGGAAGTAGTATTAGAAATGGGAGCTTCTTCTGAGATAGTATTTTCAGTTTCAAGCAAAATAAAACTACTATCAAGTGCGGCTTGCACAGGATAGGCGCTAATCAAGGAGATAGCGACTAAAACTAATAATGTTTTTCTTAAGAATCTTAAAACCATATAGCATTATTTTAGCAATATTAGCGAATACTGTAAAATATATTTTTAACTTAAATATTTATTTATCACTTTTTGAAAAATAACGTTACTAAAAGATAAAAAATATGCTTTTTCGCGGGTCATATATCTCCTAATAATAGAAAAGTCTGATTACATAAAAATAATATAAAAATATTTTCATTTTTTGAGTGTTTTTTACACAATATAATAAAAATAAAACGTCAGAAATATTGACGTTTTTAATTTATTGATATATAATAGAAATATGAATGTAGAGAAAATGATCGCAGCCGGTTTAACAAAAAATGAAGCGAAGCTATATTTAGCCGCTTTACAACTTGGGACAAGCTCTATCACCCATTTAGCTCAAACTGCCAAACTTAAACGTCCCACGGCCTATAATGTTTTAGAAGATTTACTTACAATAAATTTATTAACCAAAGTCCCTCATGGCAAAACCATTCATTATTCAGCTAATGACCCGGTTCTCTTAATAAAAGAAATCGAGACAATAAGAACAACGGCGATTAAACTATTACCGGAGCTTACCTCTTTATATAAAAATAATTCTAAGAAAGTTTTAATCGAAATAAATTCCCAGAAAACAAATTCTATACAATCTCCACATACAGCCGAAACAAAAAAACGATCTGGTATATTTTCAGTTAATATGTTTTTTCGCTCATTCACTAAAAAAAACTAATATACCCTAACCTCCTCACACTATTTAAAAAACGAGCCGCGACTCGTTTTTTTGAAAATATCGACAAACCAAAATAGTGCGGATGGAGGGACTCGAACCCTCATGCCTTACGGCACATGCTCCTAAGGCATGCGTGTATACCAATTCCACCACATCCGCCTATAAAAATTCTCTTAGAATGTAACATAAAATAAAGTATTATGCTATAGTAGTAGAAATCTAAAATAATATGTTAATTTTAGCCATTGAAACCAGCTGTGATGAAACCGCCGCCGCCGTTATTGAAGGTAAGGGTGATCAGTTAACCCTACGCTCAAACATTGTTTCATCACAAATAAAAATTCATCAAAAATATGGGGGTGTTGTACCAGAAGTGGCGGCTCGCGAACATGTGTTAAATATATTACCCGTCATCGAAGAAGCGTTAACACAAGTGGGAGTCAAGAGAAAGGAAGCTTATAAAAAAATTGCCGCCATCGTTGTTACAACCGGACCGGGACTCATTACTTCCCTCTTAGTCGGAATTGAAACAGCTAAAACCTTAGCCTATGTTTGGAACTTACCAATTGTTTCAGTGAATCATATTGAAGGCCATATCTATAGCAACTTCATCAATAATAATCCTACTCTACCTGCCTTGATATTAACGGTCTCCGGTGGACACACACAATTAGTTTTAATGAAGAATCATTTAAGCTATAAGACAATTGGCGAGACTCGTGATGATGCCGCCGGCGAAGCCTTTGATAAGGCCGCTAAACTTTTAGGACTTGGTTATCCAGGGGGGCCCTTAGTTTCAAAAAAAGCCCGGGAGTATAATCCTCTTTCTAAAAATAAATTTCCACCCATACTCCTGCCACGACCAATGATTAATGATACTAGTTTTGATTTTTCTTTTTCCGGTCTAAAAACCGCCTTACTCTACGCCATTCGAGATGATATACATTATAAAAAAAGAATTTCTGAATACTGCTACGAATTTGAACAAGCGGTGGTTGACGTCTTAGTTACTAAAACAATTCGAGCCGCTAAAAAATTTAACGTTACATCAGTCATGCTCGCCGGCGGAGTGGCTGCTAATACTACTCTAAGAGAAAAATTAGCAGCTGAAGTAGAAAAACTTGGTCTTAATTTCTCAATGCCTCCCTTTGAATACACGACTGATAATGCGGCGATGATTGCCGCCGCCGGCTATTTTAAATTTAAAGCTGGCAAGACTACTCCGTGGCAAAAAATTAAAGTTGATCCAAATTTGGAATTATAATTCTTCTTCCAAAAGAAGTTAAAACTGGGCAGACGGTATGAATTGAACTTTTATCAATATTCTTCTACACTTTATATATATGAAACCATTATCAACATCGATTCTCTTTTCTGGAATTAAGCCTTCGGGCGATCTCCATATTGGTAACTACATTGGGGCAATTACCCAATGGCTTAAACTCCAAGACCAGTACCAGTGTATTTTCTCAGTCGTTGATTACCACGCTATTACTGTAAAACAAGAACCAAGCGAATTACGTCGAGCTATTCTAAATATTGCTCGAGTATACTTAGCGGCTGGTATTAATCCGAAAAAAACAATTATTTTCCAACAATCCGATATCAGTGAACATACCGAGCTCGGCTGGATTCTTAACACTATTACCAAAGTGTCTGAACTAGAAAAAATGACTCAATATAAAGATAAAGCTAGTAATCAAAAAAAGGAAGGTCCAAGCGCTGGACTTCTAAATTACCCAACCTTAATGGCCGCCGATATTTTACTATATCAAGCCGACGTAGTACCGGTCGGTGATGATCAAACTCAACATATTGAAATGACTCGAAATTTAGGTCGACGTTTCAACCAAGAATACGGAGAAACATTTACTATTCCTAAACCTTTAATTAAAGAACAAGGCGCGCGTATTATGAGTCTCGATGATCCAACTAAAAAAATGAGTAAAAGTTCCAAGAGCCCCGCGAGCTATATTTCCCTAACGGACAACCCGACCGATGCTCATAAAAAAATTAAGCGCGCGGTAACTGATTCCGAATCAGCGATTATTTTTAACGAAGAAAAAAAACCAGCTATTTCTAATCTTCTCACTATATATTCCAATCTTGAAAATATCAGTATTCGCGAATTAGAAATTCGTTATGAACATACATCCTATGGTGAATTCAAAGAAGATTTAGCTAATATAGTTGCTCAGTTTTTAGAAAATTTTCAAGAACGATACAATGCCTTTAATGATGATGAAATTAAAAAAATATTTCATGATGGAGCTGTCCGGGCAAAGCCCTTAGCGGAAAAAACTATGAAGGTTGTTAAACACAATCTCGGAATTTCCTAATATATGATGATCGATAACTTACATCAACTTGACGAAGCCTATGAACTCCTAAAAAAACATGAGTTATTAGAGATTGATAATCATAAAAATGTAATTGAAATTTTAAAATCTCCAGAGCGTTTTATTAGAGTAAGTCTCCCCGTTGAAATGGACTCTGGGGAAATTAAAGTTTTTCAAGGTTATCGAGTCCAATACAATAACGCTCGTGGCCCCTATAAAGGTGGGCTCCGTTTCCATCCCGACGTTGACGAAGACGAAGTAACTTCATTAGCTTTTTGGATGACAATTAAATGCGCCGTCGTCGATATTCCATTCGGTGGAGGCAAAGGCGGAGTGATTGTCGACACAAAAAAAATAAGTTCTAAGGAAATTGAAAAATTAACTCGCGCTTTGGCCCGTGCTTTAGCCCCGGTTGTCGGACCGTATAGTGATGTCCCAGCTCCAGACGTCTACACGACTCCCGAAATAATGAATTGGTTTCGTGAAGAATATGAAAAAGTTACCGGCAATTCCAGTCTAGCCGTTATTACAGGAAAGCCTCAAAACCAAGGTGGCTCCGCCGGACGAGGAACGGCGACCGGACTCGGGGCGGCCTATGTCCTTGAATCATATCTAAAGAAAGAGAATCTAGCTGATAAAAAAATTACCATCGCACTTCAGGGCTTTGGTAACGCCGGTTTACATTTCGCCACCTCCGCTCTAGAAAACTGGCTGATTGTAGCTGCCTCAGACTCAAAAAGTGCTATCTATAACCCCGCTGGTCTTAACATTCAATATCTGCAAGAACATAAAGAAAAAACAGGCTCGCTTGCTCATTTTTCAGGAAGCACCGAAATTTCTAATGATGATCTATTAGGTCTCGAAGTTGATGTGTTAGTACCAGCCGCTTTGAATGATGCGATTACCGAAAAAAATTGGCAAACAATTAAAGCCCAAACTATTTTAGAAATTGCTAATGGACCTATTAGTCTTCCCGCCAGTACACTGTTAACTCAAAAAGGGAAAGTAATTCTTCCCGACGTGCTGACAAATGCCGGTGGAGTAGTTGTCTCATATTTTGAATGGGATCAAAATATTAAAAATGAACAATGGACGTTAGAAACAG
This sequence comes from bacterium, assembly GCA_035438725.1. Lineage (GTDB taxonomy): Bacteria > Patescibacteriota > Patescibacteriia > Patescibacteriales > Patescibacteriaceae > Patescibacterium. The sequence continues at coordinate 16,683 of DAORIW010000008.1, forward strand.
TAAACTCAAAACTAAAATCAATTATGACGGACTCGTTTCAAGCTATTTGGGAATATTCAAAAACCTATTCGCTTGATTTTCGAACAGCCGCTTACGTTATAGCAGTTAAAAGAATTATTGAAAGTATTCAAAAAAATAAGTAAGAGACTTTTTAAAACTCTACAAAGATACTTAAAAAAGTGACTTAAGAAACTTAACGCTTTATTTTTTTAAAAAATTTAGAAGTTCCAATTTTTTTTCTTCCATTATTTCCCGACTCACAGCTTCAACATTTAAGCGTAATAACGGTTCGGTATGTGAAAGCCGAACATTAAACCAATAATTTTGATACTCCACACTTAAACCATCAAGTTCATTTTGTTCGCCATCACGATACTTTTCTTTTAAAGCAGCAATTTTTTCCTGCCCATTCGTAACGGTTAAATTTATTTCGCCACTATGACTATATTTTTTAAAAGGTTTACTATATTCTGCTAAAGTCTTTTTTTCTTTACTTAGCTCAACTAATAATTTCAAAAAAACAATCCCCGGTATTTCATAGCAACCCTCTTTTTCCATGTTTAGAAAAAAATGCCCTGATGACTCTCCAGCGAAATACACTCCAGCATCAATCATCGCTTCTTTAATTAAAGAATGACCAACACGAGTTACTAACGGTGAACCCCCTTGAGCAATAATAGTGTCATAAGTAATTCGCCCCGGACGAATATCATAGGCAATCGTCGTATGAGGCTTTTCAGCTAAAAATATCTGAGCTAAGATCGCTCGGGTAATACCTGGTTCAATCGCCTCCCCCTCATTATCAATAAAAAATATTCGATCAGCATCACCATCAGTGGCCACTCCCATATCTGCTTTTTCAGTTTTTACTTTATCACAAAGCTCTAATACATTTTCTGTTTTATAGGGATCAGCTTCATGAGCCGGAAATGTTCCGTCGAGTACCCAATTCATTCTAATAACTTCCATTTGAGGTATCTGCTTAAAAAGCTCATCAAAATATAAAGCTCCCATCGCATTAGCCGTATCGAATACCACCCGACATGGCTTGATGTCCGAAATATTAATTGTACTTACATCATAGATCACCTGATCAGCTAAAACATTATTTTGTTGAATTACCTTTCCCTTTACCGAATAAGGGAAAATCTCTCCCGACAACATTAAATTTTTTAAATCGTTTATACCACTGTTTTCACCAATCGGTGAAGCAAGTTGACGAACTAATTTAAAACCATTATATTCTTTTGGATTATGAGAAGCACTCACCTGAATACCGCCGTCATAATGATAGTGAGCGACCGCAAAATAAAAAGTTGGTGTAGACACCAACCCGATATCAATTACTTCGACACCACCAGCAACTAAACCTTTTATTAATTCTGCCTGTAAAACTGGAGAAGAAATTCGCATATCATGACCAACTACAATTTTCAGATCAGATCGTCCTAATTCTTCTCGTCGTAACTGACTATATGCTAAACCCAATTGATAGGCAAAATCATCATCAAAATCAATACCATACATACCCCGAATATCGTAGGCTTTAAAAATTGATGATTTAAAAATCATACTTATTTATACTGAGGGATTACATCAAGATCTTGGTTTCGAATACCGACCCAAGAACGCTTAGCAACTTCTAGTAGATTATTGATAGTCAACATAACGCGAGATCCACTCGGCTCAACATACCACGTTTCACCTTTACTTTCGGATTGCATCAGAATATAACCTCGTAATTTTTTACCAATATTACTTTGAGAACTATTTGTTTGTGACACAAAGATTTTCTCTAAATTGTTATTTGAAATTCCTAAGGCGACAGATTCTAATAAACATAAAGCCGAAGGGATAGTAACTCTATAACGATAACCATTAGTTGGATGCACATACCATACAGTGCCTCGATCTTCAACTGCTAAAGTAAATCGTCCTTTGATTCTTTGATATAGCGAAGAATCCGCTACTTGGGAAACAAGAGGTAGTTGGTTAGTTTCTTTTGGACATAACCCTATTCCTAATAAGGACGGAGATTCTTCTATTTCTATCGCTCCTCCTTGCTGACCAGAGAGTGGTTCAGGACTAATCACTTCAGGTTTCTTTATAATAGGTAGGCCGCTACCCCCGCCAGCTGTAGAAAACGTTTGATCAGATGAACGAGCTACATTTGTGTGTTCATCTACGGAGACAACTCGAAAATGATAACTTCTACCAGCTTGTAGATTTGTTAGCGTAATTGAATGAGATGTTACGGATGATTCTGAATATACACTCGCACCATACGAAGTATCAAATCCATACTCAACTAATGAATCGGAGGCAACGTCAGTTGTCCAAGATATAGAAGCAGAAAATAAAGTTGGCAATGAACTAGCGATATTGGTAATCACTGGTGCTGCCGGTCGTAATGTATTTGTGACGGTATTTAAAATCGAAACACTTTCATCTTGAAAACGTGAAACATATAAATCAGTTCCACTTACACCCATCCCAGTCGGGGAATGACCAACATAAATTGTTGCCGATACTGTATCAGTTGCTGTATTAATAACGGAAATGGTTCCACTATCAAAATTTTCTACATATATATTGCTTCCGAGTGGGGTAATGCCCCGCGGACCAGTACCAACAGAAACCGTCGCCACTACAGCGTTTGTGGCTGTATTGATTACAGAGACATTATTAGAGCGAAAATTACTAACATATACTTTAGAACCTGAAACAGTTACTCCACGAGGACCCGTTGACCCAGCGGGTAAAATTATTGTTGCAGTAACCGTATTAGTTAAAGAGTCAATGACTGACATGGTATTACCCCCCGTGTAATTTGGGTCACCATAGTTAGCGACATAGAGGTTTGTTCCATACGCCTTAATGCCGCGTGGATATCTACCAACCGGAATCGTTGCACTAACAGTGTTTGTTAATCCATTGATTACTGAAACCGTATTTGACTGACTATTAGTAACATATATATTAGTTCCAACTGCCGCCACATAATACGGTTTAACACCCACCGAAATGGTTGCAACCACTGAGTTGCTTGCCGAATTAATAACTGATACGGTATTTGATTTGGTATTTGCTACATAGACGTAGGTTGTTCCGGAAATTACCGCGGAAGCTACTCCATACGCTTCTTCACCAACAGGAATAGTCGCGACTACTGAATTATCACTTTTTTTAATGACAGAAACCGTATTACTGCCTTGGTTAGCGACATAGATATATCCAACTCCATCTACTGTTATTGAAGATGAAACCTGATACGGATTAGTGCCTACTGGAATACTTAAATAAGAGCCAATAACAATATTACGACTATCTCCAATGTTTCGTGTAATAAAAGAATTTTCAGCAATAAGGGCACCGACTGACGAAGGCAGACTATAACTTGTTCGAGTGTGTGAGTTTGTGTCACTGACAGAAGCACTCGAGATTGTGGTTACAGCTAAGTCAGGAGTTGTATCTCCACTCCCAATCGTATAGGTTCCCGTCAAGGTAGTGCCACTAACACTACTTAGGACCACGGAATCACCGGTATTAAGAGTAACCGTCATAGTTGAACCACCAGCTAGTGCTTGGCCAAAATTGGCAGTAATGTTAATTGACTGCCCTTCAATATATGTTCCATCAGCAGTAGTTGATGAAAATGATGTGAGACTCGGAAGCTTTGAGGTAATAGTGGTGGTGTCAATAGCGGTAAAATTATTACTAAAATTATTACTAACATACAATTTATTACCGACCGGAGTTGCGTAAAATGGTTTATAACCAGTTGTGAGTGTGTCAACTAAGGTATTTGTTACCGAGTCTATTACAGCCACGGTATTATTAATATTTCCATCTCGAGTTACAAAAACTTGTGAATCTATAACTACGCATGTCGTTGGTTGAATTCCAACTGTAACAGTTGCAATAACAGTATTAGTTAAAGTATTGATTACAGACACCGTTGATCCTCCTCGATTTGGTACAAATAATTTAGTACCAACTGAACAAGAAAAATAAGGTCTCGTACCAACTGTTATATTAGTAGTAACCGTATCCGTTTGAGTATTAACAACGGCTATTGAATTAGAAGTTCCAATATAGACATTAGTTCCAATTGCCACCACATTAGTTCCAGCACCATCAACAGCTATAGGAATAGTTGCCACGACAGTATCGGTTATTGTATCAATCACTGAGACGTTTGAGCTTACCCTGTTTGGAACATAGAGCTTTGTACCTATGACCCCCGAATTCCAAGGAGCCGTACCAACCGTTATAGTAGCTATAACAGTATCAGTTAAAGTATTAATAACAGACACTGTATTAGAGTTTGTATTGCTAATATAGATCTTTGTTCCAACTACTGTTGAGAAATATGGAGCATTACCAACTTCGATTACTCCCACAACAGAATCATCAAGAGTATTTATTACTGTAACAGTATCACTTTGTAAATTATTAACATATAACTTACTACCAACCAATACCGACATTTCTGGATCAGCTTCTACGGGAATTGGCTGTAAAATAGTATCGGTTAGTGTGTCAATAACACTAACGCTATTTCCATGATTATTACTAATATAAAGTTTAGTGCCAACTAATGTCGAATAGACTGGAGCCTCACCTAAGGGAGTTAATGTCTTAATTGATAAATTAGCTAATGCACTTACATTCAACCCTTGATAATTTGACATTGCCACGCTAGTAACATTATATGTTAAAAGAACAACATCATCAGCATCAACTAATGAAGCAAGCGTGAGAATTGCCTTGTGCGTAACAATGATATCAACGTCAGTTACGGCAACGGGATTTCCATTTACAGTGACTAAAAAATCACTAGTCGCCGGAATCAAGTTCATATCAAGATCAAATGTGTAAAATACCGAAATAGTATTGTTTGTTGCTAGAGTAGAGATTGGAAAAATATCGGCTGCAAAATAACCTCCATTTTCTCTGACAAAAGTTGTTGCGTTATCATAAGTTGAAGCTTCAATGGTTATAAGGTCTCCATCAGCGACTATTGTCCAAGGGCCATCGGTGACAAAATCACGTTCGACATAAGCCGCAACTGTAAAGTGTCGAGTTTTAGTACCAGAAACAGTGCCATAATTTTCTGTTATGTCTTCATAAAAAGTAGCATTGCCATTCACTAAACTATTATTAACAGCGAAATCATAAAAATTAGCATTACCGGTAATAGTTCCTTCATTAGTAGCACTACCTCTGATACTTGGACTACCAGTATAGGTTGCCCCCGAAACAATAGTTAAGTTATCCACGCTCAAATCAGGTAAAGATACAGCTGGAACAGTTAGTCCAGCATTAAGCCAATAATTTCCAAGAGTAGTAGGATTAGTATCAACAGCATTATTAAACCAATAATTAGTCGCACTTGCTTGAGCTGTATACACAAAGACACCTAAGAAAAAGGCGAAAACTAGCGATGATATAAATAAAAATTTCTTCATGAGATCAAAAGTTTGTTTTAAAATTATTTAAAGGTTAAAATTATTATTAATTTTATCACAGTCAGTGGTACTTGTAAATAAAAAATTTATTTTATATATGTATCCAAGGCATTATTAACCAACTTGTCAGCGGCTTTATTCTCTTCACGAGGTATATGATTAAAACTAATTTTCTTAAATTGTAATGAAAGATTGTGAGCCTTAACAAATAAGGTGGCTAATTCTTTATTTTTAACTTTATATTCGTGACGTAATTGTTTAACCACCAACTCACTATCCAAAAAACATTCAACTACTTCAGCTTGATACTCTAAAGCTTTTTCTAATCCGGCAATGATTGCTTGATATTCGGCTTGATTATTAGTTGTCTCACCGATATATTTAGAAATTGTGGCTACGACTTTACCCTCGCACGTAAGAACGACGCCAATCGCTGCCGGACCTGGATTACCACGAGCCCCTCCATCACTATGAATAATAAATAAAGACATATTAATTTGAAAATTGACTTGGCCGAACGTCAATAATTTTTAATTGAACGTCCCGACGATTATTAAAAACATTAAAACCAACCGTATAGGCAATATCAATATGCTGACCAATCTGATATTCTTTATATTCTTCGGCTTTACCAAAGGCTACTCCCCATAAGCCTCCTAATCGAAATTTAATATGGCGCTTATCGAGTCCCATAATCATACTATCTTCTATCATAATATTCTTACTCAAGAATTTTGGTTCCGGATTATCTTGACCATAGGGAATAAATTTTTCAAATTGCTCTAATAGGTTTTCAGTAACTTCGTTTAACGTAAGTTCGACGTCTAAACGAAGAATTGGAGATAAGTCTTCTAATTCTAATTTCTCATTCGCCGCTTGACGAACTGAATTAATGAACGGCTCTAAATCCTCTTTACTTTTAACGGTAAAACCGCAGGCCATTTTATGGCCTCCATATCTCTCTAAATATTCTTTACCAATTTCAAGACTCGCCCCTAAATCATATTGCTCAATACTGCGACCTGATCCCTTAACCTTACCCTCACTATAACTAATTACAAAACAGGGTTTTGAAAATCGTTCAACTAATCGTCCAGCTACTAAGCCAATAACTCCCTCAGACCACTCACCAGCCTCACCACGTAAATCAGGCGAGAGGGCGACTAATAACTTTTCGTTCATCTGACTTTTAATTATCTGCTCGGCCGCGGCATTAACAATTTCTTCAGTAATTTTTTGACGAGCACTATTTTTTTCATTTAATTCTTCGGCAAGAACTCGAGCCTCTTCAACAGAAGAGGAAATAAGAAGCTCGTACGCTGAGGTTGCGGTACCGAGTCGTCCAGCAACATTAAGTCGAGGCGTAATTTGCCAACTTATATTCCACTCACTTATTTCTCCCGGTGTCAGATTAGCAACCTTCATGAGCTCAACTAACCCCAGTCGTGGTTTAGCATTAATTTTTTCTAAGCCCTCTTTAGCGATTAAGCGATTTTCTCCCAGTAAAGAAACACAGTCAGAAATTGTCCCAATGGCTGCTAAATCAATAATTCGAGAAATTAATTCCTGTTTACTCTCAATGGGTAACGTTGAAGAGTGGATTAAGGCACTGGCAAATTTATAAGCCACGCCCGCTCCACATAAATATTTAAAAGGGTAGCTTTCTTCTTTTAAAATAGGATTAATAATTAAACAATCAGGAAGATCATCTAGAGAGGCGGGACCTGAATGATGATCGGTAACAATAACATCTATTCCCAGAGTCTTCGCGTAAGCAATTTCTTCCTTAGCACGGATTCCATTATCTACCGTTATAATTAACTTGACATCGCCCTCCTGTAACTCACTAATAATTTTTTTATTTAAGCCATACCCTTCTCCAAAGCGACTAGGAATCCAAACATCGACGTTGGCTTTGAGGGTTCGTAATATTTCGGTCATAATAGCTGACGACGTAACCCCGTCCGCATCATAATCTCCACAAATAACAATCTTACTTCCTTTTTTAATATGGTCAATCGTCAATGTAAGCGCCGCTTCCATATTCCGAAACATCAGTGGATCATAAATTTTTGAATGAATTTCGGGCTCTAGAAAAATTTCAATCTGCTCTTGAGTAATAAGACCACGATTAAATAACAACTGTGCGACCACTGGAGACACGTCGGTCAGTTGTTCAATAAATTCTACTGGAGCTTTGGGTAAAACAAGCCAATTCTTTTTCATACTTAAAACATCGGCGCAAACCCTAAGACAAGCATTGAAATAATAACAATGATGCTCAAAACTCCCCAAATAATTTTAATAACTTTTCCTCGTTTCATAAAAATTAGTTTTAAAGTTAAAAAGTTATAATGTAATAATCAAAATCACCCCCCACCTCTCTCTTTATAACATTATAACTTTAAAACCTTATAACTCATCTATTGTTTAAGTAATTTTACAAAAGTATCGCTTGGGATTTCAACACTTCCTTTACCAGCACTCATCATTTTCTTTTTACCCTTTTTCTGTTTCTGTAAAAGTTTTCGCTTCCGGCTCACATCTCCCCCATACAACCCAGCCGTAACATCTTTCCGCATCGCCGCAATTCGTTCTCCGGCAATTACCTGTCCACCAATCGCCGCTTGTAATTTAATTACAAACATTTGCTTCGGCAAGGTATCTTTTAACGTAGTGACTATTTCTTTACCTCGTCGAAAGGCATCATCACGATAGACAATTAAAGCCAAAGATTCAACTGGTTCTTCCGCTACTAAAATATCCATCTTCACCACATCAGCTGGGCGATAATCTACATATTCATAATTAATTGAGGCATAACCGGACGAAACACTTTTAATACGATCATAAAAATTAGTAAGTATTGCTGACATCGGAATTTCATAATGCAAAACTAGTCGTTCAGCATCTAAATATTCAGTAGTAAGATAAATTGCTTTCCGCTCTTGCACCAACGTCATAATATTTCCAATATAATCTTTTGGGGTAACAATATCTAATTTTACCCACGGCTCCTCAATTCGATCAAGTTTAGTTGGATCTGGCAACATTTGCGGACTACGTACGACTAATGGCTCAGATTGACTGGTAATAAAAACTCGGTAAGCAACGCTTGGCACCGTAACAATCAGATCAAGATCATATTCACGATGCAAACGTTCCTGAACTATTTCTAAATGAAGAAGTCCCAAAAAACCACATCGAAAACCGAGTCCTAAAGCCTGCGACTGTTCAGCCTCATATACTAAAGCGGCGTCATTTAATTTTAATTTTTCAATACCTTCTCGTAAGCGAGAAAAATCATCACCTTCTTTTGGAAAAATTCCGGCAAAAACCATTGGCTTTACTTCATGATATCCCTGCAGAGAGGCAACATCAGGGGTTGAAGCAAGCGTCATCGTATCACCAACTCGACAATCAATGACGCTCTTAAAACCAGTAACAACATATCCTGTTTGACCCGCTTCTAAATTACCGGTCGAAAAATAATCTGGTTTAAAAATTCCAACGTCTAGCGCTTCGCTTTGAGCCTTGGTCGCTAATAATTTTATTCGATTTCCTTTCGCCAGCTTACCATCAATAACGCGGATGTAAGCAACGACGCCTTTATACTCATCAAAATTAGAATCAAAAATTAAAGCCCGGAGTGGTCCATTACTATCGCCGGTAGGAGGCGGGACGCGATCAATGACAGCCTGTAAAATTTCCTCTACTCCCGCACCAGTCTTTCCAGATGCTAATAAAATTTCTTTTTCATCGCAGCCGAGTAACTTCACAATTTCTTTAGTAACTCGGGGAACATCAGCGGCTGGTAAATCTATTTTATTTAGAACGGGAATAATTACTAAATCTTGCTCCATAGCTAAATATAAATTAGCTAGCGTCTGCGCCTGGATTCCCTGCGAAGCATCAACTAACAACACTGCCCCTTCGACGGCGGCTAAACTTCGGGATACTTCATAGGTAAAGTCAACGTGACCAGGAGTATCAATTAAATTTATTTGATAATCTTTATAATTCATCGCCACCGGGGTCAATTTAATGGTAATACCGCGTTCACGTTCAATATCCATTCGATCCAAAAGCTGAGCCTTCATTTTTCGCTGTTCAACTGTTTTAGTAACTTCAAGCATCCGATCGGCAAGAGTCGATTTTCCGTGATCAATATGGGCGATAATACAAAAATTCCTAATGTTTTTCATTTCTTAATTCTACAATAAAAGGAGTTTAGGGATAAACTCCAGTGAGGCTATTATAAACTTTTTATTCGGTTTAAGCAACCCTTTTTTATATATAAAAAATGACCCTTTCGGATCATTTTTCATATTCCTAATTAACGATTATAGCTGAGATTTTGTGCTTTTCTCTCGTCCATATATCCAGATAGCGCCAACACCTAATATGGTGGCAATCATCGATAGCATCCAACCAATGACAGGGATTGAGAACAGGATATAAGAAACAATTATTCCAACTACCATCGCTATAATTAAACTGTGTTTTGAAACTTCAGTTGTTTGTCGTCGTTTCATAATTTCTTGTCCTAATGTAATCGCTGTAATGATTTTAGCTATAAACAGAGTAATTAACCAAACAGCTAATAAGATGAGTGCCAATGGAATACCAATAATGGTCATAAGTAATAAAATACAAACAAGAGGAGTAACAAATATAAATAATAAACCATAACCAAACGTGACATATGGTTTCTTAAACATTCGAAGCGAGATATCTTCCAAGGGACGACGTAACCAACTCACTAAAATTAAGCCAACTAATAGAGCGGAAAAAATAGCTATCATTCGTAACCATATCCAACCAATAACTGCCTCGCGTCCATTATTATGGTTTCCCATAATTGGATCATGCCGAGTTTTTGAACCTTTAATCGTTGATCCTTCTTCGATCATCGCATCATAAGGAGCAGTGTAAGAAAGATTTCCATTGATAACTGCAGTTTTAGCAATAGTAATGGTCGAATTTTTTTCCTGATCACTTGTCTCCTTCCCCGACTTTGTATCGTTACCGGAAAATAACGTAGCATCACGTCCCACTATTCCACCAAGTACCATTTTCTGTCCCGCGCCTTCAAGATCGCGTTTAACTGTTCCACGAATATCCATAAAAGATCCAGCAAATAACATATCCCAACCAACTTCTCCTTTTGATCCTAAATTAATATCACTACCCGCCGCCATTGCATTTCGAGCTACTTTACCATTTATCGTCACTGAACTCCCAATTAGTCGAGCATTACCTCGAACCTCACCATTAATCGTGATTGATTGACCGGCACAAATAACATCACCATCAATAAAACCATTAATAACAATTGAACGGCCCGCACAATAGACATCCCCCTGAACTTTACCGTCAATCGTAATTGAACTGCCGGCTACAAAAAAATTACTACCAATAATTTCTTCTTTAGCAACATATACTGAATCCTTATTTTCCGCTGTGAACGCTTTTGACTCAAAAGCGAAAAATCCTCCAAAAAGAACGAGAAAAGCTATTATTCCGAGTCTTGTCTTGGACATATTTGTATGCTTAAATACTTATATTGTCATTATACTAAAAATAACTAAAAAACACCATGAAAATCAATATTCCACTTCAAGAAGCTGATTCCCAAATTGCTGACTTAATTACCAAGGAAACAAATCGTCAGGCGACGGAATTAGAATTAATCGCTTCCGAAAATTATGTCTCACCGTCTGTATTAGAAGCTCTTGCTTCTCCCTTAGCTAATAAATATAGCGAAGGGTATTCCGGCCACCGCTATTATGGAGGAAATAATGTTATTGATGAAGTGGAATCACTCGCTATCGAACGAGCTAAACAATTATTTGGGGCTGAGAGTGTAAATGTACAACCGCTTTCTGGCTCACCGGCGAACGCGGCTATTTATCTAGCTCTTTTGCAGCCCGGTGATACCGTTCTTGGTTTGCGCCTGGATCATGGTGGACATTTATCCCACGGCCATCCTATAAACTTTTCTGGTTTAATGTATCGGTTTGTTCAATATGGTTTAAATAAAGAAGGACGAATTGACATGGATCAAGTTCGCGAACTAGCTCATACAGAAAAACCGAAAATGATTGTGGCTGGTTTTAGTGCTTACTCCCGCGAAGTTGATTGGAAAATGTTTAAAGAAATTGCTGATGAAGTGGGTGCCCTCACCTTTGCGGATATTTCTCATCCGGCCGGTTTAATTGCCGCCGAAATTCTAGCAAACCCTGTACCGTACTTTGACGTAGTTATGACAACAACTCATAAAACCTTACGCGGACCTCGGGGGGCAATAATTATGTCAAAAGAAAAACATGCTAAAGCAATTAACCGAGCCGTTTTCCCCGGTATCCAAGGTGGACCTCATGATAATATGACGGCCGCTAAAGCAGTCGCCTTTCACGAAGCCCTACAACCGGAATTTAAAATATACGCGAAGCAAGTAATTGCTAACGCTCAAGTAATGGCTGAAGAATTTATAAAATTAGGATATGAAATAATTTCCGGCGGTACCGATAATCATTTATTTGTCATTGATTTACAAAATAAGAAATTAACTGGCAAAGAAGCGGAAAAAATTTTAGAACAAATCGGTATTTCTGTTTCTCGCTCCACTATTCCTGATGATCCTAATCCTCCTTTAAATCCTTCGGGTATTAGAATTGGCACGCCGGCCATAACAACCAGAGGTTGTAATGCTGATGATTGCCAGACGATTACCCGAGCAATAGATATGGCTCTCCAGAATAAAGATAATGAAACAATTATCTCCGAATGTAAAAAAACTATAAAAGAAATCTGCCTTAAATATCCCTTACCGTATTAATCATGAAATTCATCGACGGCAAAACCTTGGCTGAAAAAATTAAAGATACAGTCGCAGCGGAAATTCACTCCTTTGGTGGTCCACGCCCGGGACTGGCTATTATTTTAGTTGGCGAACGAACTGATTCCGAGCTCTATGTTAACCGGAAAGAAAAACAAGCCAAAACAGTTGGTATTGATACTCATGTGTATCGAATGGATAGTGATATTTCTCAAGAACAAATGATTAAAACAATTGAATTTTTAAATAATGATCCAAGTATCGATGCTATTTTAGTACAGTTGCCTCTACCCGCTCATCTTGATACTGATGTAATTATTAATACCATACAACCTGATAAAGATGTTGATGGTTTTACCCGTGTTAATCTTGATCGCCTGATGGGGAAAGAAAACGAAACAGCTATTATCCCGCCCGTCTACGCGGTTATTTTAGCGATGCTGCAAAGTATCAACGTCTCGTTATTAAATAAACATGTTATCTTGATCGCCAACTCTGATATCTTCGTTGATAACTTGGCCGAAGTCTTACGACGTCAAGGAGCAACCGTTACCTTAGCCTCCGTTAAAGATCCGATGTTATCATCAATTACCACTCAAGGTGATATTCTTATTTCCGCCATCGGTAAACAAGGCTATATAAAAAAAGACATGTTAAAAAATCAAGCCATCGTTATTGATATTGGCATTACGATGGACGAAAACGGACATCCTCGAGGTGACGCTGACTTTGAGAGTGTTAAAGACACCGTCAGTTTTATTACCCCCGTTCCCGGTGGCGTTGGTCCAATGACGATTGCTATGGCTTTTTGGAACACCTTGCACATGTTTAAAAAAAATCATTCATTGAAAAAAGTTTAAAAAATTTCACCGCTCCCCTAATACAATTTTAATTATTACATGTCACTCAGTAACCACGTAACGGATTTACTCAAACGTAATTATGGCTTTACAACTTTCCGACCCGGTCAGGAAGAAGCTATTTTAAATGTTCTTGAAGGTAAGGATACAATTGTTATCATGCCAACTGGTGGTGGTAAATCGTTATGTTACCAATTACCCGCTCTCGCCCTACCCGGTGTTACCCTTGTAGTTTCGCCGCTCATCGCTTTAATGAAAGATCAAGTTGATGCCCTCGTTAGTCGAAATATTGCGGCTACTTATATTAATAGTGCCTTGAGTCTCGAGGAGACAAAAACTCGCTTAGATGAAATTGAGAACGGTATATATAAATTAGTGTATATTGCTCCCGAAAGATTTTACAATGCTGACTTTATGAACCGATTAGCCCAAATAAAAATTAATTTATTTGCGATTGATGAAGCACACTGTATTAGCCAATGGGGACATGATTTTCGACCAAGCTATATGCGACTCAAGCAAGCGATTGATCTGGTGGGCAAACCGCCAGTTATTGCCTTAACAGCAACCGCCACTCCTGAAGTACGCGCCGATATTATTAAACAACTAGAAGTTCATAATCCAGCCCAGGTAATAACAGGTTTCGCTCGGCCTAATTTACAATTTGGGGTTTCGGAAGCAGCGGAAAGTCAGAAACCTTCTATTATTTTAGACGTGCTGTCGAGCTTACCTGATGCTTCAGGAATTATATATGTTGGAACACGATCAAAAGCCGACGAAATGTTAGAAGTGTTGCTTAGTGCCGGAATTGAAGCCGTTGGCTATCACGCCGGTATGCAAACTGAAGAACGAAAATGGGTCCAAGAAAATTTTATGACCGGTAAAGCTCAGGTCATCGTCGCTACTAACGCCTTCGGAATGGGGATTGATAAAAAAAATATTCGCTTTGTTATTCATTTTGACCTTCCCGGTACCGTCGAAGCCTATTATCAAGAAGCTGGCCGAGCAGGTCGTGATGGTAAACCGAGTGTCTGTCTCTTGTTATACAATCCAAAGGATCGCTACCTTCGGGAATTTTTTATTCGCGGTGATAATCCTTCTCCAGAACTTGTTCACCAGGTGTATGAATATTTATTGAGTTACGGACAAACAAAAATTCTTTTAACCTATAGTGATATAAAAAAAGCCATCAATGATGATTCACCGGAAATGGCCATCGGTACTAGTTTAAAAATTCTGGAACGAGCGGGCTATATTCGTCGTGCTCATGAACGAGTTGGTCAAGCCTCACTTAAGTTACGAACTGCCGTCGCAACCGCTCGTGAAACATTAGGACCTCGAGCGAAAAAACAATTGGAAACTTTTGATAAATTATTTGGTCGCTACGAAAAAGAAATTAGCGATGGATTTGAAGCTAATCTTGAAGAAATTGCTGGACTCCTAGGTGTTAGTCGTGATGCCCTAACCCGCTTGATAAAAAAACTGGTAACAACCGACAGTCTCATATATACTCCGCCCTTTCGAGGAACCGAAATTGAATTAATAAAAGAAGTTGAAGCATCTGACCTTGATATTGATACTCGGGCCATGAAAGAAAAAGCTATTAAAGCGTACGCCAAACTTGATATGATGGAGCAATATGTCTTCACCACTAGTTGTCGACAAAAATATTTACTTAATTACTTTGGTGACAGCGAACTCGAACGATGCGAAAAGTGTGATACCTGCTTAAAGTATATGGCCTTCCCTACCGCCGACGGTGGTGAAGTTGAAGTTGAGTTACCTTCTAAAAAACCTGCCAGTAAATTATCAACCAAACTAACTCAATTAGAGACCTTTGATTTATTAAACCAAGGCCTCAGTATTTCTCAAATTATCGAAGCCCGAGGTATTACTGAAAAAACTATTTATGAACATATTGCTTTTTTAGCTGGTAAGGGGCTCAAACCAAATTTGCAAAAAATTATACCCACCAAAGACTTAAAAGCAATTGAGACTTTTTTAAGCCATGAACCTGAAGCAGGAATTCCAGAAACCGTAGCTCAATTCAGAGGTGAAATAAAAGAAGAAACTATTAAGCTGATTTTTACTCTCAGAAAAAAATAATTTACCTAGACAGCAAAAAAACCGCCAGTGAGGCGGTTTTTGCATATTCTTGAAATTACTTTTTGACTTCCTTTCTCTTAGTCTTAGCAGCTGGGGACTTAGTCTTTTTACCTTCAATAATCTTTTTTGAAACTAATAGATTATTAACGGTGTCAGACATTTGAGCACCCATGGAAATCCAATGGATAATACGGTCAGCCTTAGCTTGAAGATCTTTAGAGTGAGGGTTATAGGAACCCAAAATTTCCAAAGCCTTACCATATGGATCGCGTTGTTTTTCAGAAATAACCAAGCGATAGGTCGGATAACCCTTTTTACCAACTCGAGATAAACGAATCATTAACATAATATATATAAAAGTAGATTAGAGGAGCACTAGACGGTATGGCTTATATTAGGGTTTTATAAGGACTTTGTCAAGGTTCTTGACACTAAGGAATAATAATAGTAAACAGAGAGTAAATAAAACAAAAATTAAATAAGGAGAAAAGACAATGTTCTTTAAAACCAAGCCTGATGTTTCCAAACGAAATGTCGAAATTGTTTGTTGGAGTCATATCGGTATTAAAGATATTTCTCTCAAACCAAAAATTGTAACAAACCCCCAGTTTATTTCTAACTACCTTCCTCCGGAATCAATAATGGAAATATTTGGTACTTCGGAACCTTCTGAAATTGAAATAATTAATAAAGGAGCTGAGTGGACTAAATTAACAGGTATTAGTGAAAGAATTTACTTTAACAGTCCAGTAAATCTCTTAGCAGGAGTGGCGGGAGATATATGTTTAAGAAAAGCGAAGGTTCCTCCCAATAAAGTAATGTTAATTGACGTAGGAACAAATACGGGAACTGGATTTCCTTCTACTGCTGCCTATACCAAGAAATACTTAGCAGACTCATGGGGACCTGAATTAGGAAAATCAGAAGCAATGACCTTTGATATGCAAGATGCTTGTCAAACGAGTTCATCTGGTCTTTTTACAGCCTGGAATTACGTAAAAGCTAGTTGCGACTACGTGTTATTGATTCTTGCTGAAAAAGCTAGTGAACTTGCCGAGATAGGAGATTGGAGAGGTAGTAATCTATTTGGAGACGGAGCTGCCGCAGTATTATTAAAACGTTCTTCAGTTGAATCTTTTATCTTCTTTAATAATGTTACAGATCCTTATGAAGATAACTTACTAGCGATCAGGAAAGATCCTAAATTTAAGCAAAACGGAAACTCTGTACATAAGTTTGTTGGTTCTCCAAAATCGATAGTTATTGAACATCTCAATGATTCTATAGAAAGAAGCGGATTATCCTGGTCAGAAATTGATCATCTTTTTCCACATCAACCAACCGGAAGGTCTGTAAAACTTTTTACAGAAAATATAAAAAAATATTTTCCGAAATTTAAAGGTAAAATTCATCAGGATATTAGTACTGGTAATATAAGTAGCGCAAGCATTCCAACACTAATTTCAAAAACAATTCAACGAAATGAAATAAAAGAAGGTGAAATTATTGTAGGCGTTGGCTTTGGCAGCGGCTTGGGTGTTGGAGCTTTTGGCATAAGAAAATAAACTGTGCACAAATACTCTATCTATATAAAGTTTTAAACTAAAAGGGACCAAAGTCCCTTTTTTATTTTATACTTTATATAAATATAACTTCGACCTCCCTTCAATATTATCTACTTTCACCGGCACCCAAGCTTCAATCGGCCAGACATAAGAAATTATCTTTGTCCCTTTTTTC
This sequence comes from bacterium, assembly GCA_035438725.1. Lineage (GTDB taxonomy): Bacteria > Patescibacteriota > Patescibacteriia > Patescibacteriales > Patescibacteriaceae > Patescibacterium. The sequence continues at coordinate 33,701 of DAORIW010000008.1, forward strand.
AATTCTTTTTCAAATTTTTTCTGAAGTCTATAGGTTGCTTCTTTTGATATCCAAAAATATATGATATCGGCGTCACGCAAGTCAGTTTTCCAAAAATTCTTGTATAAAATTTTTATCCGTTCTTTTTCTGGTTGAAATAATCTTCTAACATGCGAAAGTAAATACGGAAGTAAAGAAAGCTCTAGGCCTACTACGTTGGCACCCGCTTTAGCCGCTGCACAAATTAATCGTCCATCACCGCAACCTAAATCATACATTTTTTCACCATCTTTAATTTCCGCTAATTTTAAAAAACGATCAACATCTTTTTTCCAAGTAGGCACATAGGGTGCACCGCCTATCCCCGCGTAGGCAAAAGTTAATAATAAAACAGAAGCAAAAATGATTAGGATTACTAAAATCATATGAAATAAAAAGTAATATTAACTTTTATATAGTGCTCAGCGTTAGTACTTTTTACTATATCTTAATCAGAAATTACTCACAACCGTCTTATATTTGCCGTGATAGGAGCTATATATCATAGAGGTTATTGGAGAGAATAATATAGAATATTTATTCTACCATGACTTATTATATATTAATGCTATAAAATAAGGGTTTTTTATTAAAACCTTGACGTTTTAGCCTAAATATGCTATATTCCAGAATACTTGTTTTTTGAAAATTTGGGGTATTATTGTGTAATTTACTGAATTTCTGAGTGACTAGATGTTTAGTAAATTACATAATAATTTAATCTAAAAGAAAGGAAAATTAAAAATGAAATTAAATAAAAATTTCCAACTAGATATCATACTTGGTTTTTTACACGGTAGAAGATTTGAAGATAACGAAGAAGTTTTGCCCTATTGTGAATTAGCTAATTTTTTAATTGGCGGGACCTCGTATAGCAAGATAACACCAAAAAATTACCACCTTGCTCAACCGATTGTTGCTCAAATATTTTTAGAGAATGTATATTGGGATAATTACTTAATTGATTTTTTTCTTAAGAACACATCTCAGTTACACGTTACAGCAAACGGCCTCAAATATGTAAATAATATGGTAGAGGGTGATAGAAATAACATCTTAGTTTCTGTTGTTAAAAGTGAAATTTCCTATGTTAAAGAATTTGAAAAAGCACTTCAATTGTCGGAGCGAGAACGTAAACAGTTTATATATTTTGATCACCCGATAGGATCAATTATTGAAGATGGATTAAAAAACATGGCGGAGGTAGCAAACGATTGGGAAACTATCCATACACGACCTGTTACTGTCTTTTGTCAGTTTAGTTCAATAAATGTGCTGATTAAGAAAAATTCTGATCTTAAATTAACATATAAAGCATTCAGAAAACATTTAGATGACAATTCCAGGGATATAATAGTCGGTCCATGTATTAGACTAATTAACAAAAAATTATTCACTAATATAAAAAAAGGAGAAACAAAATGAATAAATCAAAATTAATTTTTTTGATTATTATTAGCATGGTATTCATAATATCTTTAATTATACTTACAAATATTATGTTTACATATATACCAAATATTGAAAATTATGGAGCAAAAACAGCGATGGCAATAAGTGGTTTTATAATTTTTATATTCTATCTTATTATTTCTCTCTATATTTCTGAAAAAAAGAATTGGATATTCGAAGCAGTCGCTACAGAAAATTCACATAAAATTAGTTTATATCTAATGCGTTATGGCTATAACGATGTTTATGGAAGTTATGTAGACGAAAAAATAAAAGAAATAAGTAAAAAAATGTATGCTTATCGTCTTAACTTAATTAATAGTAAGTTTAACCAAGAGAGAGCAGAAGATATAATGTCGGAGCTTAATCGTTCCATAATATCTCTTCAGGAGAGTATCCCTAAAAGTAAGTATCCTACTGTATATAAGTTTTATTATTCATGTATAAAATTAGTTATCAGAGAATTTTCTATACAATATTACCTTAAAGGTAATAATAGCTTTGATGAGTGGATGGCATATTGCTTAACACATTTTAAAAAAAACAAAGAAAATCTCACCGAATATTATGACAAGGCTATTGATATGATCGTTTCTTTACCCTGGGCAACGAAAGAAAATTTGGATGGAAAAGAAACAGCGGAGGTAGTTAATAATCGTATTGATCAATTATGTTTAAAGCTAGGTGATATTCCACAATACTACGTTGATACATTAAAAGAGAGATTAATAAACTCTTTTTTAGAGTATAGGGGTACTGATTCAGCATTTGGAGCTCAGGTAATATATATTTAACAATATTTTGGTTTACCAGTTGTCCGATAACAACTGGTTTTTTATTTATGTTAAAACAAAAACAGCCCTTTCGGACTGTCTTTATTTTGGAGCGGGTAAGGGGAATCGAACCCCTATCTTAAGCTTGGAAGGCTAACATAATAACCATTATACGATACCCGCAAAAATTAGTTTTTTATTTCTACTACAACTTTTGTTTCCATTATTTGGGAAATCTTTCGTATGGACTGATATCTTAATATTTCCTGCCCCTCAATATTAAAGGGTTCTCTTAATAAATCAATCGCTCGGGCTTCCCCTATCTTAATATCAGAATTAATATTCTTACCATCTAGAGTATTTGTAATTAAAGTAAAGCGATATCGATCCTTAATATTTATCAGAAATTTTTTAATTGTTTCAGTGGGCCAATGCTGTAACACATCTTTAATAATCAAAAGATCTGCGGAAGGCAGTGGCGCTTCGAATCCATCAATGCATTTAAAATGTATATGATCAGTGGCGAAATTTTTATTATTATCTTCAATCAAAAAATCAACCACGTCGAGTCCTAAATAATCAATACCAGACCAATTAATTAATTTAGAAAATTGCCAATCTCCGCAACCTAAATCTACAACAGTTTTAATATTATTTTTTAAAAGATACTTCTGCAAAAACTTTCTATACACAACTGTATTTTCTGCTAAAGAACCGGAGCCTGATCCCTTATACCACCTTTTGTTCTTATATATATCTGTGAATATATCTTGCATGTACTAAATTTATTCAAAGTCGGGGTGCTGGGAATTGAACCCAGTCGACATGCTCCCAAAGCATGCGTACTACCGGTATACGACACCCCGTTTGTAAGTTGTAAAGTTAAAAAGTTAAAAGGTTATAAAATTTCTAATATAGCACATACTTTATGACTTTCAACTTTATTACTTATAACTTATTGTGCCTTGAGTCAGAATCGAACTGACGACACGAAGCTCTTCAGGCTTCTGCTCTACCACTGAGCTACCAAGGCAAAGTAGTTTAGAAGTTATAAAGTTTAAAAGTTATAAAGCCGTCTCAATAGAAAACTTGATAACTTTATAAACCCTGTAACTTGTTAACTAATTTTAGTTGCGGGGGTCGGATTCGAACCGACGACCTCCAGGTTATGGGCCTGGCGAGCTGCCAACTGCTCTACCCCGCGACGCAGGAGTTATTAAGTTTAATAGTTATAATGTTATAAAGTTGATTTACAACTACTTTATAACTTTATAACATTCTTACTTTTAACTACCTAGTGGGCATACATGGACTCGAACCATGGACCTCGACATTATCAGTGTCGCGCTCTAACCAACTGAGCTATATGCCCTATAACGATACTAAATTACTTTAGTATTCTAACAAAAAAGGACTGGCAAAAAAAGTTTCCGGCCAATCCTTTGTCGTCATCCGTCGCTCCTGGCGTAGAATGAGTCCCAAATAGGCCCATAAACTATTTGCATAATTTTGTAATGAATTCCTGTGCTAACAGGCGCTAAATTGCCCTTCCTATATTTTCCGAAGAAAATATAAGAGGTACTTCAGTGCTTTTCTATCTTCAGTAACTGAAGCGTTGAAAAGCCGACCATTGCTTCTTTCGAAGCGATCTCCCTAGAAAGGAGGTGATCCATCCACAGCTTCCGCTACGGATGCCTTGTTACGACTTCACCCTTATCATCGGCTTCACCTTCCCTGCTGCAATAGCAGGTTCGGGCGCCTCCGACTCTCTTGGTGTGACGGGCGGTGAGTACAAGACCCGAGAACGTATTCAACGCAGCATGGCTGATCTGCGTTTACTAGCGATTCCAGCTTCATGAGGGCGAGTTGCAGCCCTCAATCCGAACTGAGGGTAGTTTTGGTGGGATTTGCTCCAGCTTACGCTTTGGCGTCCCTCTGTACCTACCCATTGTAGCACGTGTGTGGCCCAGGTCGTAAGAGCCACGCTGATTTGACGTCATCCCCGCCTTCCTCCGGCTTAAACGCCGGCAGTCTCGTTTGACATACATAACAAACGATAG
>DAORIW010000009.1:0-37335 GCA_035438725.1 bacterium
AAAATAATTTATTTCATTTCCCAATTATTCAGGAAGATAGTATATTTTTTTTCAAAATTCGTATTTATATAGAATAATTATGACCTTTTTGTTTTAAAGAAAACTTTAAAACTATTCACCGGATAACTGATAAATATTTTTAAGAAATTTAGCTGCTTAATATTTTTTATTTGGCTGTTTTATGTTAAAAAAAATAATAGACTTTTGTCTATTACTTATATAGGGTGGGCACACAAGGATTCGAACCCTGGACCCCCTCGGTGTAAACGAGGTGCTCTAACCAGCTGAGCTATATGCCCCTATTATTTTAATTTTTTTAAACCATGTGCGGATAGAGGGACTCGAACCCTCACGAGGAAACCCTCACAAGCCCCTCAAGCTTGCGTGTCTACCAGTTCCACCATATCCGCCTGTACCTCTCTCTCATGCGTACTGGGATTCCTTAGGAAACCTTTGTTTCCTTTAATCGCTTTCCGTAACCAGCCTTCAAATAATATAATTTAGCGCGACGAACCTGGGCAATCTTTTGGACTTCAATTTTAGTAATTGTCGGCAAGTTTAAAGGATAAATTTTTTCTACTCCAACACCATCAGTAACTTTTCGTACAGTAATCGTACCGCCGGTTTCACGACCATGCTTATGAGCAATAATCATACCATCAAAATACTGGACACGTTCTTTTTCTTCACCTTTTGGATTAAGTTCTTTAATCTTCTGGTAAACACGAATAGTCATGCCAGGCTTTAATTCACTTTTAATTTCTTCAAGCGTCTTATCCGATTTCTTGCTTTCGGTTTTTTTCGCCTGTTTCTTTGCTGCGGTCATAGTCAAATATAATTAATAAACAATATCCAGATTCTAGAACATTCTTTAAGTGTTGTCAATCCTTTTCTATTTTCTTATTTACCAATGATTTTATCAATAATACCATACTTCTTAGCTTCATCAGGAGTCATAAAACGATCCCGATCTGTGTCTTTTTCAATTAAATCAACCGATTGACCAGTATGTTTTGATAAAATTTTATTCAGTTTATCTTTAATTCTTAAAATATGCTCGGAACGAATCTTAATATCTGAAGCCTGACCCTCAAACCCTCCCATTACTTGGTGAATCATAATCTCTGAATTAGGTAAAGCAAAACGCTTACCTGTGGCTCCTGAAGCTAATAACGTTGCACCCATTGAGGCCGCTAAGCCAACACAAATAGTCGAAACATCTGATTTAACATATTGCATCGTATCATAAATCGCCAAACCAGCAGTTACTGAGCCTCCGGGTGAATTTATATAGAACTTTATATCTTTATCTTTACTTTCAGCATCTAAAAATAAAAACTGGGCGATAATAATATTAGCAACGTGATCGGTTATCGGTTCACCTAAAAAAATAATACGGTCACGAAGTAATCGAGAATATATATCATACGCTCGTTCATAGTTTCCGGCTTTTTCGATCACGGTTGGTATTAATGGCATAAAATTGTTTATTGATATAGAAATAGGCACGTCAAGTAATCATCACTATAGCATTTAATATTTTCTTTTTCAACTTGACTTTAATAAGTATTTGCTGTACAATTTGGTGGCTGTTCTTTTAAAATTTTTTCTACTTTATTTTTTAAAATTTAAAATCTTTGAAAGGAAATTTTGACTAATCTATTCATTTTTCAAAAAGTAGCAAAAGACTTACAGAGGGAATTAATTCACACAAAACAAGAAAATATAAGCATAACTCATGTAAGTAAAAATGGTTTAAATATCTTTTATTTTTCTACCGGAATTATAAAGGATACAAAACTTCATAAACACAGTAAAAAAAAGGTAAAAAAATTATTTAAAAATTTGAAAATTATTAGCTTCTTTAATAAAGAGTTTTATTTCTATACCTTGACAACAGATTACTTTTTCTTTGTTTTTATTTATTCTTAAGTGTTAATAAAATTTTCAAATAAACTCTGGCGATTATAATTCGGCAGAGTTTTTTAAAACTTCCTTTCCTTCCCCACAATTACCGATAAAGCTTTTGGTAGAACGGTAATTTCTTTAATACCGGCTGTCTCTAATCCGCCATCTAATATTGCCTTATAAGGACCTGAAACAAATTCTAAACACTGACACACAAACGAAGACTGAGAAATATCTTTTTTCAAAAAACCACTTTGAGTTTTTAAAATATAAGCGTTTAAACGTCCATCTTCCGGAGAAGCTACTGGACCACGATAACCAAATTCATCAGGTAATACATTGACTACCTGTATATTTGTTGAACCTTCAGTGCGCGCAGTAATTTCTTTATCAATTAAAATTACTGGATTACTAGCTGTGACAGAAATTTGGCTTAAGAAAATTGAACCCGTATTTGTTTTACCTAAATCCAAAGTCACAATTCGTCTGGCGGCTAAAATACGGCAAGCATTTTCTGAATCTATTCCTAATGAAGTAGCACAAATACTATTTTCACCAATCGGTATAATTGCTAAAGGAATGTCTGATTGAGCCATTAAACTAGCTACTCGAGAAATTAAAAGATCGCTGCCAACGGCAACTATTGTTTTAGACTTTTTTCGAATTTCATCACGAACAATTTCCTCAACTCTGGTCATTGGTGCTAAGCGATAAATTTTTCCACTTAAACCCAAATCAGTTAATCTTGTTTCTAATCTTTCTAATGTTTTTTGATAACGCTTAGATGCCAAAGTATGTTCGTATATATAAACGTTATTCATTATCGTTAGACACTTCTGGTTTAGAATTCTTAGCTGTCTTTAAATCACCTACATTAACATGGCATTTCCCTTTAATAATAGCTCCTCGAGCAATTGATAAACTCATCACTTCAATATCACCAATAATTTTTGCTGAGGCACTTAATTCTAAGTAACCCTCAACTCTAATATTACCTCTTACTTCACCTGCAATTTTTCCTTCCTTAGCTGTAACATCGGCAATAACGATTGCTTTTTCACCAACTTCTAAAAAACCGGCTGTAGAAATCGTCCCCTTAACCTCTCCTTCAATTACAATCCCTCCTTGACAGACAAAGTTTCCTTCGATTTTTACAGAAGATCCAATAATCGTTTCGATCCCTTCACGACCGGCACCGGCAATACCGTTTTTATTAAACATAAGTTTTAGTTAGTAATTATATTAATATTGTACACCTAAGAACTTATTTGTAAAAATAATCTTACCAATGTATATTAGGCATAGGCTATAAATTGCTCCTGTAGTTCAATGGATAGAACAAATCCGTCCTAAGGATGAAATGGGGGTTCGATTCCCTCCGGGAGCACATCAAGTTAAAAATATTTAATATTCACAAAAGCTAAAAAGTAAAGGATTGCTTAATTAATTACAATAATGTATATTTTTAGTTGTAGTAAAATACTATACTAAAAGAAATTTCTTTTCTGTAATAAGATCTTGCTGTAATAATTTCATTATAATATTCAGGGGCCCTTAGCGCAGCTGGTAGCGCGTTTCCATGGCATGGAAAAGGTCACCGGTTCGAACCCGGTAGGGTCCACTCTTAAAAATTTATGTCCATTATTTCTTAGACTTATCTTATAAATTCAATTTGTTAATAAGTCTACACTATTCTAGACTTATCTATTTTATTAGGCTAATATTAGCATAATAAAAGACTGTGGATATCTTGTGTTTAAACCTATATATGAAAGCAATACCAACAAAAACTTCTCTTCTTTTATTTGATACAATATTTGAGAAATCAAATCTTAAGGAGGGCTATCATGTAGCTGACCTTGGTTGTGGCAAATCGCTCTCTTTTCTTTATTCACTCGCTAATATAGTTGGTAAAGATGGTAAAATTTATGGGGTTGATATTTTACCAGATGTTATGGAATCATTAGAAAGAGATGTCGCTCATCATCGCCTAAATAATATAACTCCCCTTCGCGGCGATATCGAAGCCGGACTTAGATTAGAAAACGAAAGTATTCAAGCCGTCTTTCTGATAAATACCTTAAACCAAGCAAGTAGTACGATCGCCATGTTAAAAGAAGCTTATCGTTTATTAAAACCTGATGGTCGATTAATTATTGTTGACTGGTTACCTAATCCATCCCCTTTCGGTCCATTACTTAGTCAAAGATTAAGTAATGAGGAAATAGTAGATTCACTCTCATTTATTAATTTAAAGATTATTGAACAATTTAAACCTGGCTTATATCATTACGGTATAGTTGCTGGTAAATAAATATATATTATGAATCATTTTATTTCTTTGGCATATTGGTTAAACGCTCGTCCACCATTAATTTCAGATGGTAGTTTAAATATGTTGTTTATTTCTGTTTTAATATTAGTAATTATTGGATTAGCAGGCTACCTCGGCTACTTACAAACACTAAAAATTCCTAAAAGAATTAGCAAAAAATTAATTTCTTTTTGTTTTACTAACGCTTTTCTAATTTGCTTGTTTATCTTTTTTGACTATGAAATTGTGCCATATTTAAGATCCAGGGCTGTTTTTGCATTAATAATATTAGAAGCTTTAATTTGGCTCTTCGTTATTATTTTCTCTAAACCAAAAAAAGGATTTCAAGTAATTAAGAATTCTCGTGAAGAAGAAATTAAAAGATACCTTCCAAGTTAGACCAGTATTATTTCTTAAAGTTCTACATAAAACCCTCTTTGCCAGAGGGTTTTTGTTTTTGATGGAACATTCAACTTCTCAATTACTGTTGTTCTATTTACTTACTCCTCCTAGTCTATTTCCTAAAATATATATTGAACGTTCTAAGTAGAACATTAAATTGTATCAATAATATGCAGCATAACCAAAAATACGGGAAAATTGGGGAAGAAATTGCTGTTAAATATTTAATTAACTCATCATATAAAATACTTTTTAAAAACAAAAGAATCGGAAAAGATGAAATTGATATTATTGCCAAAAAGAATAAATTAATTATATTTATTGAAGTAAAAACAAGACTAAATAATTATGTTGGTCGAGCCGAAGATCAGCTTTCTGTTAAAAAATACTTTAATATGAAAAGAGCTGCTTCAAATTACTCTTTTGAAAACCATGTAAACGAAGAATCCTTAAGAATTGAGTTTATTGCTATTAACCTCAATATGTCAAATAAAATGGCTAATATTAAACATTTTATTAATATTCTTTAATAAATTAACAAATTTATGGCTAATATTAAATAAATAAATGTTTATTTTCTTGACAAATATAACCTTTTAGGTCTTGACAATAATTAAGGGTTATGTTAATATGTTGTGACGAAATTCCTTTTAGTGTTTAACTAAGGAATTTTTATTTTAGAAAATATGAACATATTTACTTCTAATCATTTACGAATATTTAAGAAACGATCACATCAACAGGTTATTGTTTTTGTTTTAGTAACTTTAGTTTATAACTTTTTCGTTTTTCCAGTTCACGCGGCTACTGAAACATCAAATACTATTTTTACTAACGATAAGGATATTCAAATTATTAAATCTCCAGAAAGTGAGATATATTTACGTGAACGCCTACTAACTAATAATAGCGAAATTCCATCTCTTATTAAAAATCGAGATAATCGTTCTGAGTTTGCAAAAGATTTTAAAATTATTGCTCTACCAACTCCACCAACCTTGATGTCTAATTTTATGCCAGTTAGTTCAAATACCTTTAAAATAGCAACAAATAGCGAGAGTTCTGAACAAGCTATGGGAATGGCTGTAACGCTTACTGCTTATAACTCGGAGGTTGCTCAAACTGATGGCGATCCATGTACAACAGCTAACGGTTTTAATGTTTGTAAACATGGTATTGAAGATACAGTGGCGGCTAACTTCTTACCTATGGGAACTAAAATTATGGTTCCAGAATTATTCGGGGATAAAATTTTCACGGTTCGTGATAGAACTTCAAATCGTTTTAAAGATCGTCGTACTGATATCTGGATGTTAAAAAGAAGTGATGCCTTAAAGTTTGGTATCCGTCATGCTCGTATTATAATAGTTGAATAAATTCTTTTGCCACATTAAAAGTAAGAAGAAGCCGTTCTCGGCTTTTTCTTGTTTTAAGAAAATAATTCTGATATAGTTTTTGAGTAGTTATCGCTCGTAGTTAGAGTTACAAATAAATCAATAAATATGGTCACGTTGCCAAGTGGTCTAAGGCTGCGGTTTGCAAAACCGCCATTCGTGGGTTCGACTCCCACCGTGACCTCCATCACTTAGTTTAAAGTTATAGAGTTATTAAGTTAAAAGGTTCAGGCTAAATACGTCTGATCTTTTTAATTTTGTATTCCATATCTAATTCTCAACTTTATACTATTATAGTTTTCAAACTTTTAAATTAGTTGTTTCTTCTGTGGATAAGTAGTGGATTTTGTGTATAACTTACTAAGTTTAGTCTACTAAATTGTGGACTTAACCTGTGTAAAACTTTTATTTTTTTCATATTTTTTAAAATTTTATTACTAATATTAAACAAAAATATGTTTTACTTGCTAAAAGTATTGCTAAGGTTAGTAAAATGTGCTATACTTTAAACATAGATTGCTCTTTGAACTACAAGAAGTTTTTTACAATAATATATTGCAGAAAAACTTTTCTCTTTAACTGGTGATTACAATGGAACGGAGTTGATACGTTCCAAAAACAAAAATACAAAAAAGCTAATTATGGGCCCCATGCTCAGAATTATGCACTTACTGGTAAAAGAGTTGGTCTTAAATCAACATTGACCTCAATTCCTGCGGAAACCTAAACGCATACGTAGGAATGGAGCTCAACACAAGGGTATTTATTAATTTTACAATTATGGCCCTAGTTGGGCTCCTTTTTAATTTCAGAAATAGTTATCAAAAAACCTGGCTTCTGACCAGGCTTTTATTTTTAGATTTTAGAGATCTTGAAACAATCGTTAAATAATCACTATTTAATTATTTCGCCTTCAATTACCTTATTTTCAATTGAATTAGGCTTAATTTCAGCTTTGTCATGATTCTTAAATATCCACCACTGCTGAACGATTGTTAATACTGTGGAGATAAACCAATAAAAAGCCAAACCACTCGGTAGGGTAAAACAAATAAATATCGTCAACGCTGGCATAAAATAAAGCATTTGCTTATTCATAATTGCCATCATGTTTTCATCTTTAGAGCCTTCAGTTTTAATAGAAGCAGGCTTCATTGGCATCATTTTTGCCTGAAAATACTGTGAAACACCAGCTAAAATTGCTAATACAATATTTGGCTTTGAGAAATCTAAAAATCCAAAAGCCGTTGAGTTTATTGTTCCTGGATTATGAACAAAAGGATATATAAGAATTAAAGTTTTTCCCATTAATTCGTCACGAAAAACTCTAAATATCGCCCAGAAGAATGGTAGTTGAATTAATAAGGGTAAACAAGAAGATAGGGGATTAACCTTTTCTTGTTTATATAAATTCATCATTGCTCGACTCATTCCTTCTTTATCGCCGGTATATTTCTTTTTTATTTCATCAAGTTTAGGTTGAAGGGTTTGAAGAGCTTTTTGGCCTTCAATTGATTTTTTTGATAATGGATAAAGAATTAATTTAACTACAAGGGTTAAAATAACAATTGTCCAACCAATATCATGCCCTGGCAAATAATTATAAATCAAAACAACTAAGTTTAGAATCGGCTGATAAAAGATAACAGTGAAAAGATTAGCCATACGAGATAAATAGTTTATAAATTACTTAACAGGGTCATGTCCTCCGGGATTCCACGGATGGCATCTCAGAAGCCGTCCTAACGCTTTATATGAACCCTTAATAAGCCCATAGCGCTCTATAGCCAACGCTGCGTACTCAGAACAGGTAGGATAAAAACGACAGTAGCCGTAAGGAAAAAATCGCTTCCAGATTCCATGATCAAAAGATATAAATTTTTGATAAAAACGAATCACCGCTTGAGCCATATAAACCCCCATAGTCGATGGGCTCCGTTTCATATATTTATTTTAAATATCTTATTTAAAACATGTATTAAATCACTTTCAATCTCCTTATAATCAGCTTTAACTGCTAAAGCTCCGCAAATAATTACTATATCCATTGGTGGGAGAAGTTGAGATAGGGTCTTCGTTATAATAGTTCTAATCCTTCGGCGCAGTTTGTTACGGACAATTGCCTTTTTACTAACCTTTGTACTAATAACAATACCGCAACGGGTAGATAAGAGATTATTTTTTACATAAGCCACTCGTAAAAAACGACCAGGAACCGAAAGTCTTGAAGCAAAAACTCGTTCAAATTCCCGAGTTTTTCGTATTCGGTTTCCTTGAGAGAACATACTTTATGAGGTCAATTTTTTTCGACCCTTGGCTACACGACGCTTAATAACATCGCGACCACTTTTAGTTTGCATCCGCTTGCGAAAACCGTGCTTTCTTTTAGCCCGTTTTGCATTTGGTTGATAGGTTCGTTTAGGCATACTGGCACAACTAGTAAATTAAAGTTCTACGAATATTTAGATAAAATAGCTAAAATTGCCGTAGGTTACGCTCTCAACGGTATCATTATAATAGAAAACCGTCAACGTCTGAGCCTTTTTTATTTCTTATTAACAGTTTATAAACATACCTCTCTCTTTTGACAAAACTTCTTCACTGCTATAATACTGAAACTTAGTTATATATAACTCCCTCCTATGGATCTTGAGCAAATTTGGCAAGCGGTGTTAGGGGAAATTGAATTAAACCTCTCCAAAGCCAGTTTTACTACCTGGTTTAAAAGCACTTTTATTCACTCCCTTGAAAACGGACGAGTAATTATTTGTGTCCCTAATACTTTCACCCAAAGTTGGCTTCAAAAGAAATACTATAACGATATTGTTAACGCCTTAAAGAATATTACTAAGGAAAATATTAAAGAAATTACTTATAAGATCGAAGTACGTCGACCAACTCATACTTCAACTTCGACCACTTCCCAAAAAAACAACCCCTCTCAACCAGAGAATATTGAGCCAGCTAAAAAATTAGGAATTAATCGTTTTGGGATTAATAATTATTACACTTTTTCCACTTTTATTGTTGGAAAAGGAAATGAACTAGCTCATGCTGCCTGTCAGGCTGTCGCCAATAATCCTGGAAAAGCTTATAACCCATTATTTATTTATGGTGGTGTTGGTTTAGGTAAAACCCATCTTTTACAAGCAATCGGTAATGAATTATCCAAGAAATCAGATAAAATTCTCTATGTAACTTCCGAGAAGTTTTCAAATGACTATATAAATGAAGTTAGATCTGGTCGCGCTAAACAATTAAAGGAAAAATACCGTAATGTCGACCTTCTTTTAGTAGATGATGTGCAATTTATGGCCGGTAAAGACGGAACTCAAGAAGAATTCTTCCATACTTTCAATGAATTACACCAAACAAACCGCCAAATTGTTTTAACCTCTGATCGACCTCCAAAAGCCATTCCGGCTTTAGAAAAAAGACTCCTATCCCGTTTTGAGTGGGGGATGATAGCTGATATTAACCAGCCAGATCTGGAAACCAAACTGGCAATTTTAGAAAACAAGTGTTCAGAAAAGAATTTTCATCTCCCAAGCGAAATTCTTATGTATATTGCTCACAATATTCAAACCAATATTCGTGAATTAGAGGGTGCTCTAACCCGCCTCATAACTCATTATGAGTTTAATAATCTTCAACCTACCCTAGAACTCACTAAAAGTATTTTAGCGGCTACTCTAACAGAGTTTAGAGAAAACTCTATTACGAGTAAACATGTAATTGAGGCAGTGGCAAAATTTTTTGATATTGGAATTAAGGATTTACTTGGCAAAAGTCGCAAAAAAGAATTAGTTACTCCTCGCCAAATTGCTATGTTTCTTATGCGTGAAGAAATAAGTGCCTCTTTTCCAGCAATCGGGAATGAGGTTGGGGGACGTGATCACACAACCGCAATTCATGCCTGTAATAAAATAAATGAAGATCTAAAACACAACCAAAAATTAAAACAACAACTACTTTCAATACGCCAATTACTGCAGGTATAAGTTGTGAGTAAGTCCACCTTTTTAGTAGAATAAGTAGTTGATAAAAAACAGTTTTTTTTCTTTCACCACTAACTTATCCCCGTTTAATTTTTTTTTCCCACAGTTATAAAAATGTTTTCCCCTTTCCTTCCCGTTTAATTAATTCATTTTCCTCTTTGTTTTATTAAGGGTTACTCACTTATCCACTCTATCCACTCCCTTATTATTACTATTATTTATTTTATATATTATATATGAAGATAATAAGTCTCCAAAAAAATTTAAAAGCAGCGGTTTATGCTGTTAGTCATATTGCTCAAAAGAATACTAACTTACCAATTCTAAATAATATTTTAATTTCTACTCGTGATGGTGTAATAAAATTAATTACCACTAATCTAGAAATAGGCATTACTAGTATATTAAGAGGTAAAGTTGAGAAAGAAGGATCCTTTACAGTTGATGCAAAAATACTATCTGATTTTGTTAACTTATTAAATAACGAAAAAGTAAGCATAGACTTACAAGAAAATGAATTAGTTGTTGAATGTGGAGAAAGTAAAACAAAAATAAAAGGTATGTCTGCTGAGGAATTTCCTTTTATTCCTGAAATCGAACGAATTCACCCCTACTCAATGTTAATTGAAGATTTTAAAAAAGCCGCATCCCAGGTTATTTTTTCGGCCGCCCTTGATGAATCACGAGCGGAACTCTCTGGTATTCTATTTATTTTAATGGATAAAAAATTAACCGTAGTAGCAACGGATAGTTATCGATTAGCGGAAAAAAGTTTAAATACAGTTACTGAAAATAAAGATGAGCGACGCTGTATTATCCCAGCTCGTACTATTCAGGAGATATTACGGGTTGTCGGTGCAGATAGCGGCGAAGATATAGATCCTAAAGAAATAATTTTTTATCTTTCAGAAAATCAATGCTTGTTTGTAATTGGTGGTACGGAAATAGTATCAAGATTAATTGACGGACGTTACCCGGACTATCGTCAGATTATCCCTGAGCGTCATACAAGTCGCGTAACGATTGATAAACACGAATTAGGACGTGCGGTGAAGGCAGCCGCTTTATTTTCTAAGACAGGCGTAAATGACGTAGATGTAAAAATAAATGCCGACACGAAAAAAATGACTGTTTCAGCCGCTTCAGGACAATCCGGTGAACATACAAGTGATTTATCTATCGATGTTATTGGTACTGATGTTTCAATTATTTTAAACTCACGATATTTATTAGATGTTTTAAACGTCTTAATAGAGGAAAAGGTAGTTTTAGAATTTGCTGATGAGAATACCCCCTGTGTTGTTCGAGATGGCGAGAAAAAAGACTATTTATACATAATAATGCCGATTAGAAAATAGTTTTTAAATTGACAAAATAGGCTAATTAAACTAATCTATTTTTAACTCACTCTTTAAAATTTTGAAAATTAAAAAAAATCTAACAATGGATAAAAATGATATTTTTCCAGTGTTATTAAAAACCAGAAAGATTTTTCCAGAAACCCCCTTAGATTCAGAAACAGAAAAAATTCTAAAAGAAATCGAAATAGAAAAACACCTATTAGATATAATTGCAAGTTGTCATATAGATGAGTTTCCAAGAGAACAAGTTGCACTTATCAGGTGTGCTCTATACTCTGCTTTAGAGGAGCAAGGTTTTGAATTAATTGATAAAGATCAATTAACAAAAACTGCTTTTCATGAAGAAGATGTAGTGATTTTACAAGATGGTAAAAGATTTAGATGTTTTTTACCATTACTAATAAAGGCATTTTCTTTAGGGTGTGAACATTTAAATTCGACGGGTGAAAGCACTACATATGTAGGATCATTTTTAGAATATATTTTAAGCTTAAACTCATATTATTTTGAGGATTATAAAACCAAAGAGGACAGAAAAAATGACTTTCTTTACACATGCCTATATGTGTTTAATATGAGCCATAATCCTGCTTTACACCAAAAGAAAATACTTAATGACCCAAAAGAAATAAAAAAAACATAATAAAAAAAACACAATAAAAAAACCGCCGCCTTTTAAAGCAGCGGTTTTATTTATTTCTAATAATTAGATTTTTAAATTAAAATTAAACCTTTGTTCTGAGCAATTATCAATATCATCACATACCTTAATAGATACATCATGAAAACCAGCGGCATAATTTTCTAGTGACTTTTCTAAAGCAAATGGATAGACTGAAAAAATATCAGCCGGTCCACCGTCAATACTATATTCAACACGTCCAATTCCACGAGGTGCGGAAGCGAGTAAGTGAATGGATAAATATTTAGAATTTACATCTTGACCATCAGAGAAATTATTAACTGTAAAGGTTGGTCTATTTTCTGGTAAGTGAACATTATCTTTTTCAGTTGGTGGTTGAGTGGTGGTATCGATGTTATTCTTTTTTGCCCATTCAAAAATACGACTTTCCCAAAGATTAAATTGAGAATCGCTGGCGGGATCTTTTGGAGCGGGCCCCCGAGGATCATCTTTGTCAACATAATACAAAATTGAATGAGGTTGTTGGAAGATTTTTTCTTCAACAAAACTTGGTGGAGTAAATTCTGTCGCCAATAATCCCGAGGCCTTGTCAATTTTAATTTTTACTTGTCCCACATCAATTCCATCTAAAACCGCTTTTCCGGTAGTATCAATTTTAGGAGAATTAAATTTTTCAATATTTCCATCTCCAAGAACACGACGCATATACTCATTCCAGATAGGCGCAGCAACAACACTGCCATCTGCTCCAGCTTTCATTTCAGTATTATTATTATTTCCAACCCAGACACCAGTAACAAGCGAAGGAGTATAACCAATAGTCCAGGCATCACGATTGTTATTAGTAGTACCTGTTTTAGCCGCCACGGGCCGATTACCAAGTGTTAAAAAATTACTTCCGCCAAAAATAAAGGAGCGTTCATTATTATCAGAGAGAACATTATTAACTTGACGAGCAATATTGGCGTCAAAAACTTTTGTTTCTTCATTTTTATATTCCTCTAAAACATTTCCGTGTCGATCAACGACTTTCAGAATATAAGATGGCTGGTGAATTAAGCCCTCACGAGCAAAAGCACTATACGCATTAGTATGCTCAATTAAACGAACCTCACCACCACCAAGAACGAGTGATAAGCCAAAGCGATCTTTGTCGGCTAAGGTAGTATAACCAAGTTTTTTTGCTAAGGTTGTAACACGGTCAATCCCCGCTAAATATAGAGTTTTAACAGCTGGAATATTAAGTGAACCAGCTAAGGCCTTTTTCATACTGACTGGGCCATATTCCTTGCCATTATAATTATGTGGTTCGTAGGGGGTTCCAGTGGTTGAGAAATTAGTAACCACATCATATAGAACTGTATTTGGAGTATAGCCTTTTTCAAAGGCCGCCGCGTAGATAATAGGTTTAATTGAAGAACCGGGTTGGCGAAGTTGTAAGGCTACATTTACTTGACCGTCAATGCTATTATCAAAATAATCTCTTGAGCCAACCATTGCTAATATCTGACCAGTTTTTGGATCAATAGAAACTAAGGATGCATTCGAAGCTCTAAATTTAGTATCATTCTCTAGGGCTTTTTTCTTTACAACCTCCTCGGCAATATTTTGTTTATAAGCATCGAGAGTAGTATAAATTTTTAAACCATCTTGTTCAATTGCTTTTTCGCCATATTTTTCAGCCAAGATTTCTTTAACTTGCATAACAAAATGGGGGGCAATGATATTTTCAGTTGGAGCTTTAAAAGTTATTTTTTTATTTTTAGCTTGTTCGGCTTCATCTTTAGTTATTCGTCCTTGATTAACCATTAAATCGAGAACATATTGTTGGCGAGAAAGAAGAATATCTTTATTTGGTCCATATGGTGAATAGCGAGAAGGACTTTGAACAAGAGCTGCCAGAATGGCTGCCTCAGCTAAATCAATATCTTTAGCGTGTTTACCAAAAAATCTTAAACTAGCTGCTTCAACTCCATAGGCATTAGAACCATAAGGAATTTCATTAAAATACATTTGAAGAATTTCGTCTTTAGAAAACTTTTTTTCTAAACGATAGGCAAGAATAATTTCTTTAAGTTTTCTGGTGTAAGATTTTTCAGTTGTCAGGACAGCATTTTTTATAAACTGTTGAGTGAGGGTTGATCCACCAGCTTTTTGATTAGTAAAGACGTTGGTAATAGCGGTTCGAAATATAGCCCAAATACTAAAGCCGCTATGATGATAAAAATTTTTATCTTCAATCGCTATTGTTGCGTCACGCACTGACTGTGGAATATCATTCATGGAGATGAGGGTCCGTTTTTCTTCACCATGAATATCATAGAGAATTGTTTCGCCGGTGCGATCGTAAATTTTTGTGCTTTCGGCTACTTCGCGATCAAGAAGTTTATTAGGCTCCGGTAGACCGCGAGATAGCCACAAAAAAGAAATAAAAACTATTACTAAAAGGGTTAATAACGTATAAGTCGCTAAAACTAAGTTTTTTTTAGTGAATAACCAACTTTTTAAAGCGGTAAAGAAAGATCTTTTGCGGCCTTGGCGCCAGTCGTTCGAGCGTGGAGAGGTCGGACGATGTTTGGTATTTCGCCAATATTGGGGAGATTTTTGATTAATAGGCATGTGGTTATTTTAGGCTTTTGAGAAACGTATTATACAATGATTGCTTTATTTAGTATAGCACAGGCCTTAATTCTTTATAATTGAGAGGTTTTTTTAAAAAATTTAATTTTTTTTCGTAATTTATAAAGATTTTCTATAAAATATAAAGAGTCTTTTACTAGTTTTACCTTGCTTTTTCTGATGTCAAACCGAGTTTCTTGCCAATTTACCGGTAATTCTAAAACTTTGTAGGATAATTGGTCAGCCCAGGTAATTATTTCAGTGTCAAAAAACCAACCGTCATTATTAATAAACGGAGAAAGTTTCAAGTAAACTAATCGATTAATAGATTTAAAACCACATTGTAGGTCACGATGAGAATGGCCGAGAAATTTTTTAGCCAAGAAATTAAAACATCGAGAAATTATTTCACGGTTAATAGAACGTTTAATTTTTACTCCCGGCCCAAGTCGTCTTCCAATAACCAGGTCAGCTTCTTTATCAATTATTTTAAAAAGAAGTGGAGGAAGTGAGTTGAGTTCCACAGCTAGATCGCAATCCATATAAGCGACGATATCTGCTGAACTTTCTAACCAGTAAGTTGCAAGAGCTTTACCACGACCAGGAGTAACAATATTTTTTACAATAATTTTTTCATTGTGGGAGGCAAGGGTACGCGCAATTTCTAGTGAGTGATCATTTGAGCCATTAATAATAATTACAATTCTCCACTCGAAAGGAAAAAATTGTTTTTTACAAAACTCAAATAAGCGAAGGGTGTTTTTTTCTAAAACAATTTCTTCGTTATGAACCGGTAAACAAATATCAATTAACATAAGATATTTTTAGAAAAGGGAATTTATTTTCTGACATACACTAGACTTATGTTGTCTTCGTATACTTTTGTCCAATTAGGACTCGTGCTGATGTATGTTAAGACGGCATTAGGTTGTTTAAAGTTATTGTCTTTATAGCCAAGAATATATTTTTCAAACCAATTAATTTTTCTAAGCGGTTGAGTTTTTTGATGGAGAACGGTTGAAATACTAAACTCATCAATTTTCTGTCTGGTAAATCCAAAATGATAAAATTCATAATACTCAGCTAAAATAGAATGATCGTTATATGGATATTGCGGTAATCGACCATCAATAAAAAGTCGTAAGTCAGGAGCGACGCCGATTAAGAACCCACCAAAGTTATATGAGTTAAAGATTCTTTTACTATACTCTGGATGCCCAAGAAGAAATCGAGCGGCTTGACAAGGACTGCGCTCGCAGTAGGCGGTAAAAGGATTATTAGTAAAACGAGTATTAATAAAAAAACTAATAGACAACACAAGGAGACATAAAAAAGTTAAAGGGGAAATAAATTTCTTATTTGGAATTGTTAGACGAGCAGTAATTTCTGGTAAAAAATGTGGCAAAATTAATATGAGCCAGGCCGCAATTAATAAAGGGAAGTGACGAACTGATTTTATTGCCATAAAAGTTAGCAACAAAGTTATGATATAGAAGAATAAGGGAATTTTCTTTTTTAGAACTCCATAAATTGCTAGACCAGTACTAACAACTAAAAAAATAAAGGCGATTTGACCATAATTAATTGGGAATTTATAGGGAGGTAGCCATTCTTGAATATGGCTTAAATAAAAGTTATCTTTATATTCAAATAGGAACGAATATAGTTTTAAACCATAGGGAGTAAGAAGGGTCACAATGAAACTAATCCCGGAAATAACGTACCATTGCAAAAGCCTATCTTTGGATAGAGATTTTGTGGTTGGATATATTTTTGGAAAAAAATAAAGTCCAGTTTCAATCACAAGCCAAATAAAAAGAATCCCTAGACCCAATAGAAAGCCACCATGTAACATAGCCCAGCCGTAAAATAAAATCGGGAGCCACCAAGGTGGAAGTTTCACACGGTCGAGAAAATAATTCTGAAGAGTTAAAAGTAAAAAGGCAATTCCTAGAAAAGTAATTTCTTGGACGCGAATTCCAAAATGTGGCTTCATTGCGAGCAGTGCTCCAATTTCAATTACGGCCAGAACGACTTGAGTTTCAAGGCGTTTAAAAAAATATTTGAATAAGAAATTATTAACAAGAAAAAGAGCGGTTAATGGTAGTAGGGCAAAAAATATTGATAACATAATATAGCCGCCCGTTGACCAAACAACATACATTAACAAATTAGCTAACCATTCATGATCCACCCAGGTTTTTCCCTGCAGTGTCCACATAAAAATTTGGTCATGGGGAATATTTTTAGTCTGCCAAATAATTTCGCCAAAACGAAGATGCCAACCAAAATCAGGATCAAGGTAGCCAAAAGAATTATAGAGTAAGATTGAAAAAAGGAATATATAAAAAAGAGTCCAGATAATTTTTTTCATAGTAATGGGTAGTCGTCGACTATTGACAAGAATTTACTTGTCTATTTTATTGTATTTTCTTTATTAGATATGTTATCATGTTAATAACATCTTTATAATAGTTATGAAGATATTAATTATAGAGAGGGGGTGACATTATGAGAAAAACAATCGCAGGGTTCGCAATTGCCATTTTTGGTTTAGTGTTTGCCCAGGGCTTGATGATTCCCCGTGTCGCCCATGCACAAGGTGACCCAAATATTTTATGGGGAGAAAACTTAAACCAACAAGAGTTCCAAGAAGAACTCGGACTTGGTCAACGTGATCCACGAAATATCGCCGCCAGTGTTATCAAAATCCTTCTCGGATTTCTTGGAATTATCGCTGTTGTAATCATCCTCCTTGGTGGATTTAAATGGATGACTGCCGGAGGTAACGAAGAAAAGGTTGGTGAAGCTAAAAAATTAATCATGCAAGGTATCGTTGGTTTGATTATTATCTTAGCCGCCTTTGGTATCGCAACATTTGTTATCAATAGTTTGTTTACAGCTACTTTTGAAAATACTTAAAAAGTTAGGTAACGAGGCCCGAATTTTTCGGGCCCGTTTCCGCGAAGCTAAAGTTATTTGGCTTTACGGAAACGTATGAAACTTCGTCTATTTGTTTACGGACTCTATGTTAGTGTTCTTAGCTTTTTTCCATTATTAGCAGTAGCTGTTGAGGGAACCCCTAAAGAAACAGGAGTGTCTAAAGCCCTTGGGGGCCTTGTAACCTCGGCCACCACTGCCGGTTTAACTACGAAAAGTCTCGATGTTCCGGTATTAATTGGAAAAATATTAGCGGTGGTTCTCGGTTTTACCGGAACGATCTTTTTTATTTTAGTTGTCTATGCCGGCTTAATGTGGATGACCGCCGTAGGGAATGAAGAAAATATAAAGAAGGCTCAAAGTATTTTAAAAACTGCCATTATTGGCTTGATTATTGTTCTTTCGGCTTATGCCATTACAAAGTTTATTGGTAGTTCATTACCGACATAGAAAAAGTATGAAATTAAGACTAATTTTTCTAGGTTTAGTGGCAATTTTATTTTTTTCTTATATTCCGGTGCGGGCCGCAGTTGAATTAGGTGGCCTAGAAAAAACCGCTAAAACTGCCAAAATTGATCGGAAGGAAAGCGACCCAGCAATTTTTGCTGGCGAAGTGGTACAATGGGTTTTATCTTTTATTGGAGTAATTTTTTTAGGATTGATGATTTACGGAGGTTTTATGTGGATGACGTCGGGAGGTAATCAAGAAAGTATTAGTAAAGCCCAAAAGACGATAGTTGCCGCAATAATTGGTTTGGTTATTATTTTATCAGCCTATGCTATAACTATATATATAGGTGGTACCTTTGGAGCAATATAATATGAGGAAGAAACTAAAACTTTTAATAATTGCCGTAATGATTATGGGGATATTTTTTTCTCCAGTGTTGTTATTGGCTCAAGATGAAAACCCGAAACAAGATTCATCTGATCCCTTTGGGTTTGGTAACAAATTAGAGAAAGTTGCTGAGCCGTATAATGTGCAACCTGAAAAAACTCTTGAACAGCGGGTTGGGGAAATTATAAGTATTGTTCTCTCATTGCTTGGTGTCGTTTTTATGATTCTAATGATTTATGCTGGTTTTAACTGGATGACCGCCGGCGGAGATGAGGAGCAAATTTCTAAATCAAGAAATACAATTAAAGCGGCAATTATTGGTTTACTTATTGTTGTCGCTGCGTACGCTCTCAGTGTCTTTATTATTGAGAATTTATGGGGAACGGGATTATAATAAAGTTATGAATAAATATAAAAAAATAATTATAATTATTAGTTTCTGGGTAATGGGTGCAATTTTTGTTCCAAGTATTTCTTTTGGTCAAGACCCTGAACCAACTCCTGTGCCTAGTACACCTATGTTAAATAAACTACAAGCGGTCGGCGGATTTGCGGGCTATGACTCCACTAATACCAGTGAAACTACTCTTTTGGATTTAGTTGGGATGACAATTGGAATTGGTCTTGGGTTGCTCGGAGTAATTTTTGTTATTCTAATTATTATTGCTGGTTATAACTGGATGACGGCAGCCGGTGATCAGGAAAAGATTACTAAGGCCGGCTCAACTATTCGAAGTGCAATTATTGGTTTATTAATTGTTGTAGCGGCTTACGCAATATGGACGTTTATTAGTACGGTGATAATTGGGGATAGCGGATCAGGATCTACATCCACCCTTATAGGAAGTTAAAATATGAAAAAAATTAAAATAATTCTTTCAGGATTAATATTAAGTGTTATTTGTCTCTCTCAGCTTACTTCCTATGCGCAAGCTGGTTTTTTAGATGGTAATGCTATTCAAAGAATGAATGAAAATACTGGAAAGGTGCAAATGGGGGCTGGCTATGACTCAGATGTAAAGTTAGGAGAAGCTGTAGCAATTGCAATTAAAGGATTTTTGAGTTTGCTGGGAGTAATTTTTGTTATATTAATCATAATATCGGGTTATAATTGGATGACTGCTTCAGGTGATGAAGAAAAAATAAAAAAAGCTACGTCGACAATTCGTAGCGCAATTATTGGATTACTTATTGTTGTGGCAGCATATTCAATTACCTATTTTGTGTTTGCAAATTTACCTGGATCTGATGATGGTGCACATGGAGCATTAATAGGATCATAAAATAAATTTTTTTAAAAAAAGAGACGCTTCAGTAAATCGAAGCGTCTTTTAATATATAATAAGATTATTGCTTGGCAACGATTTTGGTGTACTCCTCGTTTGCCAAATACCAAAAACCTTTTAAATCTATGGTTTCGGTAATTCTTTTTTTGGGGTAATATATATCCAATTGAAAGTCAGCCGGCTGATCTTTTCTGACTACAAAGTCATGTTTATCTTCTTTGCTGCCTATTGTACGGTAACCTACATAGGTTCCTTTGGCCAGATAGTATGGCTCATAAACCATGCCGGTGAAACTTTTATTGAAAACAAGTTTTTCAGTTCCATCACTACGAATGCGAAAAATTTTTATCTGCATTCGGCGATTACTTAGATTCACTATGTGACCTCTCATAAATCCCCGAGAATCTATGATTCCGATATCTGAGTTTTCATAATTTAAGACTTCTTTTACTTCAATTGTTTCTTCGGACTCTTCTATCGCTGCACCCGGCGAAATAGTTTTTGGACTTAAACTTTGAAGAGAGTCAAGTCTTTTCATGTCTTTACGACTGGATTTACTGGCATCAATGTCGTCCAGCTCTTCTAGTGTGACACCGTCCTCCCTGTTCACTGGATCAACTGTTTTGTAATCTACTTTAAGATCAGGGTCTTCTCCTAAAACATCTTCTTTTATTGCAGTACAGCCTGTAATCCAGACACTGGAAGCAAATATAAAAAGAGACATGAAAAAAAATAATTTTTTCATTATTAATTTTCCTTTCTGGCATGCATATTGTATGCCGGTTTATTTTTTAATTTTCTTTAATTTCAGAATCTTTGGTGATTTTTGAAATAACCATTTTGTGAAGTAACAGTATTTTTTCCATTCTTTTTAGAACCTCTGAACAAAAAAGTATGGCCATAATAAAAATACCATTAAATCCTAAAAAAGCAGCGACCGGATTGGAATTCCCCGGGAAACCAATAGTTAAACATGCAGAAATAATCATTCCTCCTGCAAAAAAAAATGCTAAATTCCTCTTTTTCATTTTTTAATTCCTTCCTGGCATGCATATTGTATGCCGGTTTATTTTTTATTAAAATCTTCGATTTTTAAGGTATTTATTGGTTTTTCCAAGAATTGATGGAATGATACCAATTTTAGATTATATCATATTAATAGTTAATTGTCAATGATTTTTATTAACTTGACCATTATAGAGCAATTTTACCTAAAAATAGCCAAAATTCAGATTGCAGCCGAGTAAGGCTTATTTATACGTTGTTTGACAAATTTTTGGCTTATGTTAAGATAATAGTAAGGCTGGTATTAAAAATACTGGCTTTTTTAATAGAATCTTGAGGTTATAAGGTTAAAAAATATCATTGAGACACCTATATTTTATAACCTTGTAACTTTAAGAAATTTATAACTCTACATATGAGCGATATAACAAACGCGATTAAGCAGATTTGTGAGGAAAAAGGGTTATCATACGAAGCTGTGATTACCACGATTGAATCCGCCTTAGCTGCCGCCTACCGCAAGGATTATGGCGAAAAAAATCAAAATATTAAGGTTGAATATAATCCAGAAACGAACGGTTCTAAGGTTTTTGATATCAAAACAGTGGTTGAAGATGTTCCAGAAGAAGAATTAGCAGCAATAGAAGAGGCGGCTGAAGCTTTTGAAGCAAAGCCTCGAGGCAAGAGAGAGGATAAAAAAGTTGAGGCACTTGTTGATGTAGCCCCTGTAGTAGATGGCGAAGTAGAAGAAGAAAAACATCGCTTTAACCCAAAAACAGAAATACAGATTTCCGAAGCAAAGGTACTTGATAAAAAATATAAAGTTGGTGATGAAATAAAAACTGAGCTAGAAACTCATGATGAATATGGACGCATGGCCGCTCAAACCGCTAAACAAGTTATTATTCAACGATTACGTGAAGCGGAACGTGATATGGTCTTTGGTGAATTTAAAGATAAGGAACATGAAGTTATTACTGGTTTTGTGCAACGTCGTGAAGGCCGCGTAGTTTTAATTGATCTAGGAAAGGCGACGGGTGTTATTCCACCTGAAGAACAAATTCGTGGTGAACGATATAATTCAGGTGAACGTTTGAAATTTTATGTTAAAGAAGTAAAAATTACACCACGTGGGCCGGAGATTGTTTTATCTCGAACCTCTGAAGAAATTTTAAAGAAAGTTTTCTTTTTAGAAATTCCAGAAATTTCTAATGGCTTAGTAGAAATTAAAGGAGTAGCTCGTGAAGCTGGTAGTCGTTCTAAGGTGGCTGTTTTTGCACAAACGGAAAATATTGATCCAATTGGTTCTTGTGTTGGTCAACGTGGCTCACGTATTCAAACTATTATTCGTGAACTTGGTGGAGAAAAAATCGACATTATTGAGTTTAATGAAGATGCACAGATTTATATTGCCAACGCCTTAGCACCGGCAAAAGTAGAAGATGTAAAATTAGTTACTGATGAACGCCAGGCGTACATTACTGTTAAGGATGATCAGTTATCATTAGCAATTGGTAAAGACGGTCAAAATGTTCGACTGGCGGCGCATTTAACTGGTTGGAAAATTGATATTGCTGGGGATGGAACAGGTGTTACTCCTTCGTCTGAAGAAGATGAAAAAGTAGAGGGTGTTGAAGAAGCTGAGGTTGTTGCGGAAGCTCAAGTAGATACCCCGCTTGAAGAGATTGAGAGTGAGGACGAGAAAGCTAGTGAAGAAGAAGCAGCTATTGAAGTTGCGGAAACTAATGAATCTGAAACTCCTGATTCTGAAGTAAAAGAATCAGATGAAGAATAAATCTAAGTAAATTTTTACTATATGAACCAAACTATTTTTCTTATCTTAGGAGCGGCTGTTATTGCCATTCTCTATGGAATTATTTATATCAGTATTATTTTGAAATTGCCTGAAGGCAATGAAAAAATGAAAGAGATCGCGCGAGCAATTCAAGAAGGTGCTAAAGCCTATCTAAATCGTCAGTACCGAACAGTCGCGATGTCGGCAATTGTTCTATTTTTAATTATCGGCTTTATTCCAGCTTTAGGTTGGACGACCGCCGCCGCCTTTTTAGTCGGAGCGTTTTTATCAGCTATCGCTGGCTATATTGGAATGAATATTTCAGTACGCGCTAACGTTCGCACTACCGAAGCCGCTCGTCAGGGAATGGCTAAGGCGTTAGATGTGGCGGTTAAAGGTGGGAGTGTTACTGGTATGCTTGTGGTTGGTTTAGCGTTACTCGGAACAGCTGGTTTTTATTTTTTAACTCATGATATTCATGCTTTGATTGGATTAGGTTTTGGTGGCTCACTCATTTCTGTGTTTGCTCGTTTAGGAGGTGGAATTTTTACCAAAGCAGCCGACGTTGGTGCTGACTTAGTGGGAAAAGTAGAGGCTGGTATTCCTGAAGACGATCCACGAAACCCAGCAGTTATTGCAGATAATGTTGGTGACAATGTTGGTGACTGTGCCGGTATGGCGGCTGACTTATTTGAAACTTATGTTGTTACATCGATTGCCGCAATCGTATTAGCTAGTTTAATTTTCCCAACTAGTTTTGAAAATGCTTTGATTTATCCTTTGGTTCTAGGTGCTGTTTCAATCATCACTTCGATTATTGGTATTTTCTTTATCCGATTAGGTAAAGGAAAAAATATTATGGGCGCGTTGTATAAAGGATTAGCTACCGCTGGAGTTTTAGCAGCGATCGCTTTTTATCCAATTACGATGTGGATGATGGAAGGTAATGGATTAGTATTGCCAAAAAATTTATATATTTGTACATTACTTGGTTTGGTTGTAACTGCATTAATGGTTATTATAACTGAATATTATACTTCAACTGATTACAAGCCAGTTAAAGATATTGCTGAATCCTCAACAACAGGGCACGGAACAAATATTATTACCGGACTGGCTGTTTCAATGAAGTCTACAGCTTTGCCTGTCTTAGTAATTGTTGCGGCGACCTGGTTTGCTTTCGAGCTCGGTGGTTTATACGGAATTGCAATTGCCGCTGTATCGATGTTATCGATGGCGGGAATTATTGTGACGATTGATGCTTATGGTCCTATTACTGATAACGCCGGTGGGATTGCTGAAATGTCAGAGCTTGATGAAAGTGTTCGAGCGGTCACTGATCCTTTAGATGCTGTTGGTAATACTACTAAAGCTGTTACTAAGGGTTATGCAATTGGTTCGGCTGCCTTAGCAGCGTTGGTTTTATTTGCTGACTTTACTCATAGTGCGGGTGGAAATTTTACATTCTTACTAAGTGATCCACGAGTTGTTTCTGGTTTATTTATTGGTGGTATGTTGCCTTACTATTTTGCCGCTCTCTCAATGCAAGCAGTAAGTCGCGCGGCCGGTAGTGTTGTTGAAGATGTTCGAGCTCAGTTTAAAGAAAAGCCAGGTATTATGTCAGGCACTGAAAAACCAGATTATGGTCGTACGGTAGATATTGTTACCAAAGCAGCGATTAGTCGAATGACTATTCCAGCCTTAATCCCTGTTGTTGCGCCAATTTTAGTTGGGTTCATATTAGGAGTTGAGGCATTAGGCGGATTATTAATCGGTACAATTATAACTGGTATCTTCGTCGCTATTTCGATGACTTCCGGTGGTGGGGCTTGGGATAATGCTAAGAAATATATTGAAAATGGTTTCTTCGGTGGTAAGGGTTCAGATGCTCATAAAGCGGCGGTTACTGGTGACACCGTTGGTGATCCATATAAAGATACCGCCGGCCCAGCTATTAATCCGATGATTAAAATTATTAACATCATCGCCCTCTTAATTATTGGACTTTTAATTTAATCTCCTCACATGAAAGTAGAACGAAAAAATATTACGGCTAATCGAGTTGAATTAACAATCGAAGTCGATGCCGAGGCAATGACTGGTTTTTCAAAACGAGCCGCCCTTAAAATTTCTGAATCAACTAAGATTGAAGGTTTTCGTCCCGGCAAAGCGCCTTATGAAATGGTTCGCGCTCGCGTGGGTGATATGGTCATTTTAGAAGAAGCTGCTCGCATAGCAGTTGGAAAAACAATTGATCAAGCGATTACCGAACAGGTTCCGGAAGAATGGGTTGGTCAACCAGAAATTACTATTTCTAAAATTGCCCCTGATAATCCTTTAGAATATCGCGCCTTGTTAACCTTGCTCCCGTCTGTTGAATTAGGAGTCTATAAAGATTTAAATTTATCACCTGAAGAAGTAAAAGTAAGTGACGAGGAAGTGGAAAAAATGATTGATCAACTTCGTGATGTTCGTGTAAAGGAAGTTGTTGTTGATCGAGTTTCTGAAGCGGGAGACAAAGTAGTAGCTGATGTAAATTTGTTTTTAGACAAAGTTCCGGTTGAAGGCGGACAAGCTCGAGAAACCGCCGTTGTTTTAGGTAAAGATTATTTTGTTCCGGGCTTTGATGAAAAAGTTACTGGCATGAAAGCCGATGAACAACGAGAATTTTTTATCACCTATCCCGCAGATCATCACCAAAAAATGTTAGCCGGAAAAAAAGTTGAATTTACGGTAAAAGTTAAACAAGTCTATAGCCGTGAATTACCAGAAGTTAATGATGAATTTGCTGCGGCTTTTGGTTTAAAAAATGCTGATGAATTAAGAAAAAATATTCGTGAGAGTATTGAACATGAAAAAAAAGGTGAAGCGGCTAATATTTTTGAACGAAAAATGCTTGAAAAAATAATTAGTGACTCTACTATCGGTGAACTTCCTGATAGTTTAATAGATCAAGAGGGTCGAACGATGATGCATGAGCTTGAACATAATATTACCCGCTCTGGTGGAAAGTTTGAAGAATATATATCAAGTATTGGAAAAACATCAGCGCAATTAATGACCGAGTTGCGACCTCAGGCAACTGAACGAGTTAAGGCTGCCTTAGTATTACGTCAAATTATTAAAGTTGAAAATATTGAGGTTCCAGAAAAAGATGTTGATGAAGAAATTGATAAATTGAAAAAGCAGTATAGTCAGGATGCAAAGGCCATTGAATCACTTTCCACCCCGGCCTATCGTCGACATGTTATGAGTTTGCAACTTAATCGAATTATCCTAGAAAAACTTAAAGAGTGGAATACTAAACAAAAAGTATGACGGTTCTCGCGCTGAACAAACGGGCCCGGTATGATTATGAGGTGCTCGAAACATTCAGTGCCGGTATTGTGTTAAGCGGACCAGAAGTAAAATCAGCGAAAGCCGGTCAAGTGAGCTTAAAGGGTAGTTATGTAGTTTTTCGGTTAAGTGGCCGTCGTCCTGAAGCTTATCTTTTAAATACCTATATTACGCCTTATCGCTACGCTGTTAAGAAGGAATCCTATTTACCCGATGGTCCACGAAAACTTTTGCTTAGAAAGAGGGAAATTGACTATTTAGTGGGCAAAAAAGACGAAAAAGGCTTGACATTAGTTCCTCTTAAACTATATACTGAGAGAAGTCTTGTTAAGCTAGAATTCGCTGTAGCTCGCGGAAAAAAGCGCTTTGACAAGCGAGAAACCGAGAAACGTCGAGACGTAAAACGTCGCTTAAAAGGCATTCGACAATCTGGAAAATTATAGACTGCTCATTACAAGGAAAGCCGGGGATGCCAGGCTTTGATAATAAGTATTACTCGTGCATGCAGAAGGTGTTGGTTATCACCATAATCTGACCAAAACTACAGTTGCAAAAACTGCATCAGCTAAAGCTGCTTTCTCTATGAAAGTTCCAGTTTTAGCTTACGCTACCGCCTAAGCGCCGTAGCCATCCGCCCGACATGTCTGCGCGTCGGTTAACGGGTGTCATTCAGCAGACTCGATTATTAACCTCCGCTTGAAGTTAATAATTTAAACTGCCAAGCTGGTTTCTGTCTTTTTTGTTAGGCCTTTAGGACGGAAACAAGATACCAGACCTGACTATTTCTGTAGCGGTGTTCGAGTTCGCTTGTTAGACAGGGGTTCAACTCCCCTCATCTCCACACACAAGTTATAATGTTATAAAGTTATAATGTTATAAAGTTATGGTTTCAAAATCTATACTTTATAACTTTAAACTATATTAACCTTTAACTAATGTGTTTGCCGGAGTGGCGGAACTGGTAGACGCGACGGACTTAAAATCCGTTTGTATTAACCTGCAGTGAGGGTTCGAGTCCCTCCTTCGGCACCAAGTTAGTTATTAAGTTAAAAAGTTATAAGGTTAGAAAGTTAAAGAATTTTTTATATTTCTACTTTATTACTTTAGAAACTTCCTGCTAATTTTTGCGGGTATCGTATAATGGTTATTATATTGCCTTGCCAAGGCAGAGATACGGGTTCGATTCCCGTTACCCGCTCCAAAAATATGCGTAGAACACACCGTCGGCCAAAAACCTACGAACCAAAAAAGAAATTTCGTTTTAACCTGGGTATTCATGCTCCAGTCGTAGTTTTAATTGATGAAGAAGGTGGCCATCAGGGTGAGATTGCTACTTCTAAAGCCTTGGAAATGGCTAAGGAAGCTGGATTAGACCTCGTCGAGGTAAATCCAACTTCTGTTCCACCTATGGCTAAGATCATGGATTTTGGTCAGTTTAAGTATGAATTAGATAAAAAGGCTCAGAAACAGAAAACTCACCATAAAAAAGTTGATACTAAAGGGATTCGACTCTCTATTAGAATTGGTGAACATGATTTAGCAGTTCGTCGTGAACAGGCTAAGAAGTTTTTGGCTAAAGGTCATAAATTACGAATAGAATTACAGTTACGAGGCCGAGAAAAACAACACCCTGAGTTAGCTCGAGAAGTAGTAAGTAAGTTCGCCTCTTCTCTGGAACAAGACGAAGAAATATCATTGGCGATTGAAGAAGGGTTGACAAGTCAAGGGGGAAAGTTTACTATGTTATTGACTAGCAAAAAAAGCTAAATTTTGCCTAATCTAATAGAATTTTTGAAGATATGCCGAAGATTAAAACCCACAAAGCTACTACTAAGCGTTTTACCCTAACTAAGACTAAAAAGTTACGCCGTCGTAAGGCCGGTCAAGACCATTTTAATTCTCGGGAACCGGGAAAGGTAGTTAGAAATAAACGTCGTGATATTTTTGCTCATACAACTGATGAAAAAAATGTCCGAAGTTTTATGCCTTACAAAAAATAAAAGTTAAAGTTACTGCCTGTCTATACTTTATAACTTTTAATTTTATAACTTTTAACTTTCATATAATATGCCACGAGTAAAACGAGGAACCACTCATGTAAAGAAACGACGTAAACTACTTAAAAAAACCAAGGGTTATAGGTGGGGTCGTAAGAAATTAATTAAGGCCGCAAAAACAGCTGTTTTGAAAGCCGGTGTTAATGCTTATACCGATCGAAAGACAAAGAAGCGTACTCGCCGTGCCCTTTGGCAAATAAAAATCAGCGCTTTTGTAAAAGAACGTGGACTATCATATTCTAAATTTATTGGCCTCTTAAAAGCTGGCAAGGTGGAAATTGATCGAAAAATTTTAGCCGACTTAGCCGAAAATCATCCAAAAGCCTTAGATGCTATTTTGGAAAAGGTGAATAAGAAATAATATGGATGTTCGCATTATTCAGATTTCTCAAATAGTAGTAGCAATTCTTTTAATGGCAGCAATTCTTTTGCAAAATCGTGGAACTGGTTTATCGGGGGTTTTTGGAGGCGGTAGTGGTGTCTATCGAACTAAGCGCGGCGTTGAAAAAATGTTGTTTCGGGCAACGATTGTGTTGGCGGTTTTATTTTTTGGTCTGGCAGTTTATCGTATTTTTTATTTTTAAAGCCAGTCTTTTATAATAATCATTAATTAAAAGCCTTTATATGAACAAAGCAGGCTTGATCGAAAAGATTTCTGAAGAAGCGTCATTAACTAAAAAGCAAGTTGAAGACGTTATTGAAAATCTTATTACAACAATTATTGCTGAGCTCAAAGCTGGCCATAAAGTTAATCTTGTAGGTTTTGGTACTTTTGAAGCTCGCAAGCGACATACTCGAGGAGGCGTTAATCCGCAAAAACCGAATGAGCGGATTCAAATCCCTGAAGTTACTGTTGCTAAGTTCAAGACCGGAAAGACTTTGAAGGACGCTTTAAAAGGAAAATAACCCATAAGCACTCGTAGCTCAATGGATAGAGCACTTGGCTTCGGACCAAGGGGTTGTGGGTTCGAATCCTGCCGGGTGCACAAAATTAGTTATAAAGTTATAAGGTTAAAAGTTTGCAATGTTAGGTGAAGACCGAGCATTATAGCTTTCAACTTTATAACTTTTAACTGTTTTTAAAAATATTTTAGTTGGGTAGCTCAGTTGGTTAGAGCGTAGCACTCATAACGCCTAAGGTCGAGAGTTCGAGCCTCTCCTCAGTCACTGGTATCATACGCGTTTACAATCAAATATACGCGCTCATAGCTCAGTCGGTAGAGCAGTCGCCTCTTAAGCGAATGGTCGTAGGTTCGAATCCTACTGGGCGCACTAAAACATGGCTGGGTAGCTCAGTTGGTTAGAGCGTAGCACTCATAACGCTAAGGTCGAGAGTTCGAGCCTCTCCTCAGCCACTAGTTTATAGGTGTTTATAAGTAATTAAGATTGATTTTTTAGTCTTCCCTCTGATTATTATAATTTAGTGCTTTGAATATCCTCCTAATTCATAAGAATAGGAGGATATTGTTTATGAAAAATTATGCGTTTATAGATGCACAGAATTTATACTATGGGATGAAAAGCTTAGGCTGGAAACTAGATTACAAAAGATTTAGGATTTATTTGAAAGAAAAATATAAGGTGGAAGTGGCTTATTTATTCATGGGAGAAATACCAGAATATAAATCACTTTATTTTTCCATGGAAGCGGCAGGATTTATTCTTAATTTTAAAGAAATTTTAAGGACTAGGGATGGTAAAGTGAAAGGAAATGTAGATGCTGAGATAGTATTACAAGCAATGATAGATTATCCAAATTATGAAAAAGCAGTGATTATTTCTAGTGATGGAGACTTTAGCTGTTTAGTGAAGTATTTGTATAGTAAAGATAAGCTTGAGACAGTAATGAGCCCTCAAATTAATAAAAGTTCTTTTCTTTTAAGAAAAGCAGCTAAGGGAAGGATTACATTTATAGCAGAGTTTAAAGAAAGGTTGATATATAGAAGTGGATAAAAAGTAAAAAAGCACCCTATTAGGACGAAACCTAATAAAATGCTTTTTCATGAAAATACTAAATAAATTTTAGCTTATTTATGGAGATTGTCAAGTTAAAATGAAAAAGCACCGCATTAGGACAAAACCTAATGAAGTGCCATTTCGAATGTATTCTAAATTAAATTGTAGCTTATTAGTAAAGATAGTCAAGGTAAAATAAAAAGGCACCCTATTAGGACGAAACCTAATAAAATGCTTTTTCATGAAAATACTATCTCAATAATAGTTTATCTGGAGTTAGGTGTTAAACGATATATTACAAATAAACTTCTAATAAAGTTCTGCAACTTTACGTGGAGTGAATAAATTATCATTATAGTATGATCCATTAAACCGAGGTACTTTGTTAAATATTTCATATTCATGAAAACCTGAGAAAGATTTTTTTGACTTATTCTTCTGAATTATTTTATTTATCAATTCACTTGGATCTAACCAGTATTTTATTTGAGCATCAGTGTGAATAAAAATAAACGGTCTTGTAATAATCTCATGAGAACAGGAAACTGATGATATATTAATAATATGAAATCCGAAATTTTCTGAAGCATTTTTTTTCATATAGTTTCTAGTTTTTTTCATCGTTTGCCACCAGGAGTAGTGAACTATAGGTTCATGTTTATCAGCTATTCCTCCGAATATTAAGGATCGTCCAGAAATTCCCGAAATTTTAGCTAAACTTTTTATTTTCAAGGAAAATATCTTAAAAATTTCGTAAGTTAAATTGTGAGTAATATCGTTTATTCCATCTCCATTTTTATCATTTTCGACCCAATGCTCTCCTTTGTTATTGATTTCAAAGGGGTAGAGACCGATTAAATGAAAATATGTAATAGAACTAAATTGGTTTATATCAATTGATTCTATAAATGTATGAATATTTTTCGCATTTAATTCTCCTATCGAACAAATAAAAGTTTTAGGATAAAGCTTTGATGTTTCAGGGTTAATAAAGTTAGAGTTATGTAAACCTTTTCGACTAATACCATAAACTACAGCATTAGGAGCATATTTAGCTAGTAAGGCATTTCCTATAGCACCGGTGATACCCGTGATAATAACAAGTTCTTTTTTGTTCATAAGAATTATAGTTAATAAATTTATAAAAGCAGTCTAACAGGTTCACTTGACAAACACAAAAAAAGATGTCTTTTTAATATAAAAGTAAAAAAATATTTTACTTTTGAGCTATTTTTATCTATAATTTAAGTTAATTATGAGCATTATAAAGCCCCGTTCATTAGAAGAAATTATTATAGATTGCTTAAAACAAGGCGAGAAAGAATCACCGTCTTTATTGTATGAAGTGCAAACTATACGTACACATATCACAAAACAAGGGTTTTATGCGGCTTTACGTAAGTTACGAAAAGAAGAAGTAGTCACAGTAAGAAAGAAAATGGTTTCCTTAAACACTAGTTGGATACGGGATTTACAACTTGTAGTAGATAATATGAATTCTGCTTATTTAGGTGAGAATGCTTCTTTTGGATTATTGTCCTTAAATGATAAAGAAAGCGCTTCCTTTGTTTTTTCAACAACTGTTGCTTTGGATGTGTTTTGGGGACACTCACAAAATATCTTTTTTTATAATACTTCGGTAGAAACTCCGATTTACTGCTACGATCCTCATTATTGGATATATGTAGCTCGTAAAGAAACAGAACAAAAATTATTAGAAGACATAGCAAAAAATAATCGCCAGTTTTTAATTGTTGTTGGTGGAGATACGCCTTTAGATCATTTAACAAAAAAAGATTTTAATGATAATTTTGTTCAGTATCATATAGAGAAGTTGTATGAAAAAAATAATTATTATTTTACCGTAATTGGTGATTATATTACAGAAGTTTATATGAACGAGCAGACAACCAAAAAAATAGAGGAGTTATATATGGAACATACCACTGTAAACCCTGAATTATTAAAAGAATTTAATAAATTGTTGGTTGATAAAAGAAAACATCGAATAAAAATATCACGTAATGCTTCTAAGGCTGAAGAGATGAAGAAAAAATTAAGAAAATACTTTTATATTATAAAATAATCAAGAGAGATAAAAACCCCGTCCCCTTGCCCTAATCCCCTTTTCCCTGTATACTAACGACGAAACATAAACTATGCCCTCCTCCCATCGTTCAAATCCTCGTCAAAAAATCTCTCATAATTTCATAAAAATTAAAGGGGCACGTGTCCATAATTTAAAAAATATTGACGTGGAGATTCCGCGCGATAAATTAGTGGTTATTACGGGACTTTCTGGTTCAGGAAAGTCTTCTTTGGCGTTTGATACTATTTATGCGGAAGGTCAACGACGTTACGTCGAGTCACTATCTGCTTACGCTCGTCAGTTTGTAGGCTTGATTGATAAGCCTGATGTTGATCTAATTGAGGGCCTTTCACCGGCTATTTCGATTGATCAAAAATCTACTTCTCATAATCCTCGTTCAACTGTTGGTACGGTTACGGAAATTTATGATTACCTACGATTGCTCTATGCTCGAATCGGAATTCCCCATTGTCCTAACTGTCATGAAAAAGTTAAGCCATATTCATTAGATGAAATTATTCATCAGATTACGGGTTCTTGTTTAGATTGTGAAATAATAATTTTAGCGCCAATTATTCGTGATAAAAAAGGTGAACATAAAAGTGTTCTACCTAGTATTCAACGGGCCGGTTTTAGTCGCCTGCGTTTTGATAACGTAATTTATACTCTCGAAGAATTTGAAGACTTAACTGTTGATAAGCAAAAACGCCACACTCTGGAAATTGTTGTCGATCGTATAACTGTTACCAAGGATAAAGAAGATATTTCTCGCTTAACTGAAGGAGTGGAACGAGCCCTAGATTTAGGTGAGGGTATGGTGTATATATGGTTGGTTAAAGATCAGGAATTAAAAATCTATTCCCGTTTATTAGCCTGTCCAAAATGTGGTTTAACAATCATGGAGCCGGAGCCTCATAATTTTTCTTTTAATTCTCCTCATGGGGCTTGTACCGAATGTTCTGGTTTGGGGACAAAATTAGAAATTGATCCGGATTTAGTTTTTAATGAAAAATTAACCATCGCACAAGGCGGTATTAAGCCTTGGATCTATAATAATGTTAACGGCCAGATGTGGTTAATGAAACAATTAGGCGAAGCGGCTCAGAAATATGATTTTGATTTGAATACACCAATGACAAAATTATCGCCAAAGCAACGCAATATGATTTTGCATGGTGATAAAGATCAAAACTTCGAAGGGGTGGTAACTAATTTAATGCGTCGATATCAACAAACGGAATCAGATTATATCCGTAAAGAAATTGAAGGCTATATGCGTGTGTTGGAATGCCCTGCTTGTCTAGGTCAAAGATTAAAGCCAGAAAGTTTAGCGGTAAAAATTGCCGGTCTGTCTATTCATGAAGCAACAATCAAATCTCTAGATGATTCTGCTATTTTCTTTCAAGAATTAGAAGCCTCAAAACTTTTAAGTGCTCGTGAGAAAAAAATTGCCGCTCAAATATTGAAAGAAATAAATTTACGTTTAAAATTTTTGCTTAACGTTGGTTTGAATTATTTAACCTTGGCGCGAGCGGCTAATACGTTGTCAGGCGGGGAAGCCCAGAGAATTCGTTTAGCTACTCAAATCGGCTCAGCTCTGATGGGCGTTCTCTATATCCTTGATGAACCATCAATTGGTTTACACCAAAGAGACAATGATAAGTTAATTGAAACCTTAAAAGAACTTCGGGATTTAGGTAATACGGTAATTGTGGTGGAGCATGATACGGCGACAATGTTGGCTTCTGATTATATTATTGATATTGGTCCAGGTGCTGGTGAGCACGGTGGAACAGTGGTAGCTGCCGGAACTCCAGCTCAAATAATGAAAACGCCTAAGTCTTTAACGGGGCAGTATTTAAGTGGCAAGAAATCAATAACCCCACCGACTTCGTATCGACCCGGTAATGGGGAGTTTTTACGAATTGTTAACGCGACTGAACATAACTTAAAAAATATAACCGTTGATTTTCCTCTTGGTAAATTAATTGCCGTAACGGGAGTATCGGGCTCTGGTAAATCAACCTTGATTACTGATATTTTAGCTAAAGCGTTAACACATTATTTTTATCATGCTAAAGATTTACCAGGTAAACATGATCGGATTGAAGGCTTAAAACAACTTGATAAAGTAATCGATATTGATCAATCACCGATTGGCCGTACTCCTCGATCAAACCCCGCAACCTACACCGGTTTATTTACACCCATTCGAGATTTATTTGCCGGATTGCCAGAAGCAAAATTACGCGGTTATCAACCCGGCCGTTTTTCTTTCAACGTCGTCGGTGGACGATGTGAAGCCTGCTCGGGTGATGGAATTATAAAAATTGAAATGCAATTTTTACCTGATGTCTATGTTGAGTGTGATGTGTGTCATGGTCAACGGTATCAACGAGAAGTTTTAGAAATTCATTACAAAGAAAAAAATATTGCTGATGTGTTGAACATGACCGTTGAA
Organism: bacterium; assembly: GCA_035438725.1. GTDB lineage: Bacteria > Patescibacteriota > Patescibacteriia > Patescibacteriales > Patescibacteriaceae > Patescibacterium. The sequence goes on from DAORIW010000009.1 coordinate 34,403, forward strand.
GAAGCGATGCACTTTTTTAAAAACTTACCGGCGATTCATCAAAAATTAGCCACCTTATTTGAAGTTGGTTTGGGCTATATTAAACTAGGTCAGTCAGCTACGACTCTCTCGGGCGGTGAAGCCCAACGTATTAAATTAGCGACTGAATTGTCACGTCGACCAACTGGTCAGACTTTATATATTTTAGATGAACCAACCACTGGTTTACACTTTGAAGATATTCGTCGCTTGCTTGGAATTCTAAATCGCTTAGTTGATCGCGGAAATACCGTTATGATTATTGAGCATAACTTAGATGTTATTCGCTCGGTTGACTGGATTATTGATCTTGGCCCGGAAGGTGGGGATAAGGGTGGTGAAATAGTGGCTGTTGGAACTCCACGAGAAGTAGCTAAGAATAAAAAGAGTTATACAGGAAAATATTTAGCGGAACTAATTAAATAGTATGGAGCCAGGTTTTGAATCAAAGTACCACCAGTTAGAAAAAAAGCATTGGTGGTTTGTTTCACGGCGAGATATAATCGCCAGGCTATTAAAGCGATTAAATATTAAAAAAGACCAAAAAATTTTAGATGTCGGTCGCTCGGGGGGATCCTTGCTGGAGTTTTTGATGAGTCAGGGTTTTACTAATATTTTTGGTATTGATATAAGTGACAAGGCTATTGCAGTGTGTAAAACCAGGGGCCTTAACGATGTGCTGGTAAGTCCAGGCGAAGCAACTATTTTTAATGATAATCAATTTGATGTTATTATCGCTTCAGATATTTTAGAGCATATTAAAGAAGATAGAAGAGCTTTACGAGAATGGCAACGAATATTAAAACCAGGCGGTATGCTTATAATATTTGTGCCCGCCTTTAATTTTTTATGGAGTCAGCACGATGAAATTAATTTTCATTTCCGTAGATACACCAGAAAATCTTTATTAAAAAAAATTGCCGAGTTACATTTTACTATTAAAAAAAGTTCATATTGGAATTTTAGTTTATTTTTTGGTGTTATTATTCCGCGTTTGTTTCAAAGATTATTTAAAAAAAATGATAAAAAATTTAATGATCAGTTACGTGAAGTATCTTCAATAATAAATAATACAGTTATTAAATTAGTAAAAATTGAGAATAAACTTCTAGAGTCTATTAATTTTCCATTAGGTACGAGTGTGTTTGTTGTTTGCGAGAAATTAAAAGATTAGATTTTTTGACAAATCAAGAATTAGACAGTAGTATATATAAAATAAAAAAAGGAGGTTTCGTGTTCTTTACAAAAAACATTAAATTATTTAGTTTTGAGCTTTTTGTCTTTTTTCTGCATATAAAATGTACATTGGATATTATCTTCAAGACCCCCTCTCATAAACGTTTACGTTTATGTGGTTTTGTCCTTGGACTCTGGGTATTATCTTTCTTTGGTTGGCGATTAGGCAGAGATATGCGTTCAAGTTATTTTTGGTTTCGATATGTCGATGATATCATTGATGGTGATCTTGAATACGCAGGTAGTCTTGAAAATTTTCGAAAAGCAAAAAAACAAATACTGCAAAGTTTAGAAGATATTGATTTAGTAATCAATTTGAATCTTCAAAAAATTGATTTTTTGATTATACATGTATATAATTCCGGTCTTTCATCGGGCTATGATTATCAACCCTTAATGCTAAGATTATTTAACGCATTGGAATATGACATGATTAGAATAAAGCAAAAAAAAATATATTCCAAATCTTCAGAGATAAAAGAGTATTTTGATAATTTGGATATTCCATCGGTTGCCATGACTCTAAATTTAATTAATGAAAAGTTGATTACCCTGAAAGATTTAGAGCCACTAATTGATGCTACACGAACCAGATATAATGTAAGAGATTTTGTTCAAGACCTCCAAGCAGGAATAGTTAATATTCCACTTGAAGAAATCAAGCAATATGGTATAAACATAGAGACGTGCCAAAATATTTCTTCTTTAGAAGAAATGATAAAACATGTACCCTTTAGAATGTGGTTTACTGATCAAGTTGGTTATATGGAAAAAAAGTTAGCTAGAGGAAAAAAAATAGTTAAAGAACAACCTCTTCGATTTAGAACATGGTTAGCTTTAACATTATGTTTTATTCGTCCCTGTAATATTAATTTAAAAAAGTGGAAAATCTTAATCACTTAATAAAAGCCTCGGATCAATAATATCCGAGGTTTTTCATATGCATATCCCTTGACTTTTTGACAAAAATTTAGTAGGTTAAGTCATAAATAAAATAAAAGGAGTTTTTTTGAAGAAATATAAATTATTAAAAGAAAATATAGTTTGGAATGTAATTTACAAACTATTTATTCAAACTCATTTTTACTGGAAAATGAGCCAGTTACCCCCATTACATTGGCTCCTTCTCTTAGCGCCAATAAAATTGATTTGGGAAATGTTTTCTCTTAAAAGAAGCCATTTCTTCACCTGGCTTAAGGGTAAGCTTAAAAAATCAGACATAATAAAAAATCCTCTTCTTTTGGTTTCAAATGATCCTTTACTAAATCCAAACCCGTCGTCACTACAAGCTTTTATAGGGCTTAATTGGACCTGGAGAAAAACAACTATTCTTAAGCCTCTTAATTACCAAGGAGAGTATCAGATTGGTTTTATTAGATGGGATAATGTATTAGTATTTTGTACCGTAATTATTCCGAATGGTTCAATTGCCGTTATACAGGGTCCTAACGCTAATAATTTTTTTGCTTTTTCTTATTCAAAAGATAAGAGTCAAAGAAAACCTATAAAGCTGAAAAAAGTAGCGGAAAATATTGATAAGTGGGCGCTTGATAACGTAGCTTTGCTGTGAAAAGTTTTACTAAAAAATTTTACTAAAAAAGCCCGACAATACATCGGGCTTTTATTAATTGCCAAGGAAACCCTGTACGAGCATTCCTTTTGCGATTACGAAGTAATCG
>DAORIW010000010.1:0-29318 GCA_035438725.1 bacterium
AAAAGTTTTAAAAAATATGTATAAAAAAAGCCGGGATGGTTTCCAGCTTAAATTTTTACTTCTATTCATTTAATCATTTAATTCATTCACATTTTCCTTTTCAAGAATTTGATTTTTTATTGCTTCTTGTACCACGCCATCAAGTCGTTTTTTCTCGTCTGGTGTGATATATTTATTTTTCAAATCCTTTTTTATTTCTTCATATGCCTTTTGCGCAGCCTGAGTGTATAACTCCTCTTCGCTTCCGCTTATCTCCCTTTGATTTAAGGCATTTACAACCCACTCCTCTAGGAAGTCGATTTTTTGCTCCAGGGAATAAAACGTATTCTCTTTTTCGTATATCTCTCCTGAGGAAGAGGCACTCCCACAACTGAGGAGGGCTAAAGAACAAAAGATTATTGTTGCACTAAGTAGTACTTTTATTGCTTTCATTTCTTCTCCTTTTTTTTATGTTAAAATAAAATGAACAGAACTAAAATATAATCCTTTTCTTATATTTTGTCAAGATGGCTCTCAAATTAAGGGTACATCAATTATTATACATTTAGTACTTTCCTTAGCTATGAGGGATATTTCTGGTTCATTGGTAATTCGGGCCTGATCACCAGTAGAAAAATCTAGACCATTAATTTCTAGATTTCCAGTTTGAATATATATAAATAAGCCACGATTATGATTCAAAGAATGAGTAATGGTTTTATTTACTTCGAGATCAGTGATATACACAGTGGCGTCGGTTTGCATTATCATTACTTTCCCCTTATTTTCCCCAGAAGCAACAGGAATTAATGTATTCTTAAGAAAATTATTTGAAAAGTCTTTTTGTTCGTAGCTAGGTGGTAAATTCTCAGAACGAGGAAAAATCCAAATTTGATATAAATGAACCGGTTTTTCAGAATTATTGTACTCGGAGTGAATAACACCTGATCCAGCGGTCATTCTTTGAACTTCGCCTGGTTTAAGAGTGCCAATATTTCCAAGGCTGTCTTTGTGGGTAAGCTCTCCTTCTAATACTATGGTAACAATTTCCATATTATCATGAGGGTGCTCTGGAAAACCGGCTCCCGCAGCGACTATGTCATCATTAAATACGCGCAAAGAGCCAAAATTGGTATTCTTTGGGTCTTGGTAGTCCGCAAAGGAAAAAAGGAGGTGGGTTTTAAGCCAGCCATGATCTGCAAAAAAGCGCTTAGAGGCTTCAATTTTTTCTATCATATAATTGTTAATTCTAGCATATTTATCTATATCTCATTATAATTAACTTAGTATGATTACCACTACTTCAGAAAAGGAAACCCAAAAAATTGCTATTACGTTTGCAAAAAAACTAAAGGGAGGTGAAACAATCGGCTTAATTGGTGAACTAGGAGCTGGGAAAACTGCTTTTGTGAAAGGTTTAGCTAAGGGATTGGGAATAAAAAGAATAATAACAAGTCCGACCTTTGTTTTAATGAAGGTGTATCCGGTTAAACAAAAAACGATTAAACACTTTGTTCATGTCGATGCCTATCGAATACAAAATGCTAAGGCGTTGACAGGTATTGGGCTTGAAGACTATATTAATTCTAATGATAGTATAGTAGTAATTGAATGGGCCGATTTGGTAAAAGAGATTTTGCCGAAAAAGAAGATTTTGATTAGGTTTAAACATACTAAGCTAGGTGAAAGAGTTATAAATATTATTAAATAATAGTAATTATATTGTATGAAAATTGAAATGATAAATGCGCAAGAAGATAAAAGATTTGATCTTGAAAAGGCAATTATTAAATTTCAAGAAAAGTATATTAAAGCATCCGTGCCAGTTGAAGGGGTTCTTAGAGAGGAAGATTTTGAGGGAAAATATTCGAAGAACGTGATATTGGATGATAAACAAAGAGTGAATAAAAAGAAACACGAGTATGCAAAAAAAGCGATTGCGGATCCCGACTTACTTAGGACCCACGAAAATAATAAAAAATTAGAAATATTAAATTACATTGTTTTTGAAATGGTAAAATCTGCAAAACTCTTTGGCGAAAGAGTAACTGCAAAAAAGACTACTGATACTGATAGTATGTTTAACGGAATTGATGTTGTGTTAGAGGTTGAAAAGAAAATGAAAGAAAATAATAATAACGAGAGTTCCATATCTCGCTTAGGTGTAGCAATGGATATTATGTCTTTGGGATCAATTAATGGATTCAGTGAGGCAGCAAATAAAAAATTAAGAATTATAAAAAATCATATTGAGTTAGGTAATTTAGGATCGCTTAAATATTTTAAATCCACTGATCAAAATGCAGATAAGTCATCAAGTTTGCCTGAAATATTTATAAATATTGAACCAAAAGTTGTTGATGAGCTAATTGATTTATGGGTAAATAATGATTACGAAGGACTAGCTAAAAATAAAGTAAAAGTAATGATTATTCACCAAATAACTACTCAATTACATGCCCAAGAAAATTATGCTCGTTCTGAAACAGTAAATCGACCCGAAGCTGCTGGTATACTTAAGGAGTCTTTGAATATATGGAAAGATATTCAAAGTGAAATAGATTTAGAATTTCCTGATACTGCGAAAGACTATAATGAAAAAAAAGATGAAGGCACAATTGAATTATACAGCCAGCTTTTAGAAGCAGCCTAATTTAATTTTTTTTGTTCTTGAATTATTTGCCATAGAAGTAAAATTATACCCCCGCAAATCATCACATCAGCAACATTAAAGATAGTAAAATATTTTAGATCAAAATAGTCAATAACAAAACCGTAGAGCAGTCGATCATACACGTTACTAAAAGCTCCACCTAGGATAAAGAATAAAGCTGACGCTTCTAAAAGGCGTTGGTTTTTTAATAAATAAAAAAAATAAAATAATAGAAAAGTTATAGCCGGAATAATGAAAAGTAATGGTTGAAAAAAAGTATTAAGAGAAAAGGCAATAAAACTGTTTTTTATAAAAACCAGACTAAGGCCGTTTAAAATATTCTGAGGGTATTCTTGCCAATAAATAATAGAAACAGCTTTTAAAAATCTATCAATACAAACAAGAAACACGGCACTGATAAGAGCCGTGTTCCAAATTTGTTTAGCGCGTAACTGCGCCATATTTAATTTTGTTGTAACTTTGTTTTGCAACTAACGCAAGAGCTAGAAAAGGGACGGATTAGTAAACGTTTTTCTTCAATTTCATTTCCACAGTATTTACAAATTCCATAACTACCCTCTTCAATACTCTTTAAGGCGGAGTCAATATCATCTTTAGTTTTTTCCAAAACCTTATCAGCCTCTAAGTTAGTAGTGTACTGTTCTACTTCTTGAGCATTTTCGTCACTTTCGCTACCGTAGTCAGGCATGCTTGGGCCACGATGCCCTTCAGCCTCTTGTCCAATACCAGAAAGTTCATTAACTAACTGATTTTTTTGACGAAGTAAATCGTCTTTAATTTGAGATAAAATATTAGGATTCATATATAGTAAGAATACCGGAAGTGCTCTATAAAATCAAACTACTTCCAGCCTTTATTGGCCAAGCCCTGGCTAGCAGCTTCTACTTGAGCCTCTTGCTTTGAAGAGCCTCGACCAATAGCGACTAGGTTATCCACCAGATATAAACCAACCTCAAAAACCTTGTTATGATCTGGTCCCTCTTCAGAAATTACTTTATAGTGAGGGGTAATTCCTTCAATTTCTTGAGCTTTTTCTTGAAAACGAGATTTAGGGTCTAAATATAAGTGGTTTTCAAGAATATGCTTAAAATGAGATAATATAAATTGATGAATAAACTTTTTGGCAGCCTCAATACCACTATCAAGATAAATAGCACCAATTAATGCTTCCATCGCATTAGCTAAAATATAATAGCGTGCCTTGGAATTACTATCTTTTTCTTCACCCCGGGAAAGGTATAGATTTTCTTCTAAGGAAAGTTCTTGAGCAATTTGAGCAAGCATCTTGGCGTTTACTAAACTTGCTCGCCAATCAGTTAAATCACCTTCCGGAGTATCTGGATAAGTATGATAGAGATGTTCAGTAACCACAATTTCTAAAACTGCGTCGCCTAAGAACTCCAAACGTTCATTATGACCCAAGGTAAATTCTGGATGTTCGTTAATATAGGAACGATGAACCATCGCTTGCTTTAATAAGTCAGGCTTAGTAAAGGTATGGTTAATAGTAGACTGTAATTTTGAAAATTCTTTTACCACAAAATTAACTAATAGCTTCAAGAGGTTTTTCTTCTAGCTTTTCTTCGTCAGTTTCCGATTCTTTAGTTTTTGTTCGATCCTCAAGATCGACAGGTTTAGCAGGCATTTCTTTCATAATAGCCCCAAGAACGCCATTTACAAATTTACCTGAAGAGTCACCACCAAAGGCCTTGGCAATCTCAATAGCTTCGTTAATTGCTACTTTGGCAGGAATTTTAGCATCAAACACTAATTCATAAATTCCAAGTCGTAAAACATTTCGATCGACAATGGTAATCTGATCAAGCGGCCATTCAGTAGCATACTTAACAATATAAGCGTTAATTTCTTCAATATGGTCTACTACACCTGTAACAAGTGTTTCAACAAAACCATGATCATCAAAGTTTGGAGCAAATTGCTCAAAGTTTTGTTTGATGATTTCGTTTATTTCGGAGTTATGTCGCTCATTAAAATCCCAGGCAAACAAAGTTTGCATGGCGATAGTTCGAGAAAGGTGGCGATTAGCCATAGTTATTTTTTAGCCTTAGGAGCTTTAACTTTTACCGCTTCGGTAGAGCGATAGGTGCCACAATTTGCACAGGCGCGATGGGGCATGACTGGTTGACTGCACTTAGAACATTTATTCAATGTCTTTGGTTTAAGAGCGTGATGTGATCGACGATTATTGGTTGCACTTTTGGTGCGTTTTTTCATCTGTACCATATTTGGTGATTTTCAAAATAAAATTAAATTAGTAGCTATATTATAATCAAATTTTTTAATATTAGTCAAGAATTTAGGCTATTGTCAGGGCAAATATGATATACTAAGTATTATATGTCGAATGGAGTTTTACGATTTCCAGTTGGGTTTTTGTGGGGAGCAGCCACCTCGTCTTATCAGATTGAAGGTGGTCTTACCAATGATTGGAGTGAGTGGGAAAAGTCAACGCGTCGTTTAAAAGACCTAGAAGCCCATTCATTAGCTCCGGCAACAGATTACCAGTCAGGTTTAGCTGCTAATTCTTGGGAGCAGTTTGAAAAAGATATAGTGTGTTTAAAAAAAATTAATGCCACCGCTTATCGATTCTCTGTAGAATGGTCACGAATTGAGCCGGAAGAAGGAAAATTTAATGAAGAAGCTTTAGCAAGATATCGTTTTTTCATTCAACGTTTGCGAGAAGAAAAAATTGAGCCGTTTGTGACGTTATGGCACTGGCCAATTCCGTTATGGCTTCGCGATAAGGGTGGGTGGGAAAATTCAGAAATAGTTAGCCACTATAGTCGGTATGTTTATAAAGTAGTGAAATCTTTGTCTGAAGTAACATTTTGGACAACCTTGAATGAACATAATAGTTATGTTGGTGGTTCATATATTTTAGGAAAATGGCCGCCTCAGAAAAAGAATCCTTTATTAGCGTGGCGAGTTATTCGTCATTTAATTCAAGCGCATCGTTCGGGTTATGAAATAATAAAAAAAATTAATCCTGAACACCAAGTTGGAATTGCTAGTCTTGCAATATATTTTGAACCAATGTCACGAGGAATAAATTCGATTATGGCAGCTATCGGAAACTGGTGGTACAACCGATACTTTTTTAATCAAATAAAAAATTACCAAGACTATATTGGTATTAATTATTATTTTCATAACCGCGTAAAATATGGTTTTGGAAAAAATGAAAATAAAGTAGTTAGTGATATGGGTTGGGAATTATATCCTAAGGGTTTATATAATTTATCGATGGATGCTAAACGATATGGTAAGCCAATTTATATTACTGAACATGGTTTGGCTGATGCCCATGATACTCATCGCGCTTGGTACATTCAAGAGAGTTTAAAATATTTACATCAAGCAATTAGTGAAGGCGCTGATGTTCGTGGATACTTCCATTGGTCGCTGCTTGATAATTTTGAATGGGTGTTTGGCTATACTCATAAGTTTGGTTTATTTTCTTTTGATAAAAAAACTTGGGAACGAAGTGCTCGGCCAAGCGCGGAAGTGTACGGAGAAATTGCTAAAACTAATGAACTTAAATATTAAGATTATTTAATGTACGTCTTAATTGCGATTGCCTCATATTTATTAAATGCCGGTGTGTATGTCGCCGACAAGTTTTTGCTTTCCAAAAAAGTGCACTCTTCAATCGTGTATGCTTTTTATGTTGGCATCTGGAGTGTCGGAAATTTTTTGTTATTAATCTTTGATCCCTTTATTCCCGATTGGTGGCAGCTTGGTTTGGATTTTGCGGCCGGCTTATTATTTTTATTCACTTTAGTTTTTTGGTATAAAGCATTGCATCAAAGTGAAGCCACGCGAGTTGTACCGATTGTTGGCGCTTTGACACCAGTATTCTCGTTTTTCTTTTCCTTTCTTTTTTTGGGAGCAAAATTAGATTTACAGGAAGTGGTCGCTTTTATTTTATTGATTGCGGGAGGAATATTAATTTCAATTAAACGAACAAAATCATATATTTTGTCGGAAAGTTTAACTCGGGTAAAAAATGTGTGGGGAAATGCTATAGGTAGGGTAGATGCTGAGTTGCGCCCCACTTCTCGCCTCTTACTGAACTCTACTTTTTCAGCGGCTTGTTTTGCTGCCTACTTTGTTTTTATAAAATATATTTATGCCAATACTGAGCAACCCTTTATTGGTGCTTTTGTTTGGTCGCGGATTGGGAGTTTTATGGGAGTTCTATTAATTCTTTTAGTACCTTCCTGGCGTAAACTTATTAGTGATTCAAAAACACATGAACATCGAACAAAGAAGCAGTTAGCTTTTTTCTTAGGAGTTCGAATTACTGCCGCCGCCGCTTTTATTATGTTAAATTGGGCGGTAGCCTTAGGGAATGTTTCTCTTATTAATGCCTTACAAGGGACGCAATATGTTTTTCTCTTATTGATCGTAATTATGCTTGCGCATAAGTTTCCAAAAGTGTTAAATGAGGAAATTGGAAGCGGTGTAATGCTCCAGAAAATGATTGGGGTAATATTAGTTGGGTTAGGATTATATTTATTAGTGGTGTAGTGTGTTATTTTAAGGGTCCTTAAGTGAGCTTCAATCTAATACGGTAAAAAATATATGATGTATGTATTAATATTAATTTTAGCAATCGGCTATGTAGCCTTGGCGTGGAAACGTTTAGAGATGGCTATTTTAGTTTTGGCTGTTTTGCTACCAACTTATTTATTACGATTTAATATTGGGATCCCCTTAACATTTTTAGAGGTAATGATCTTAATAGTTTTTGTTGTTTGGTTTTTAAAAAATAAATTGTTTCTGGTAGAACAATGGAAAACATTATTAAAAGGAAGATTATCATCTAGTACAATAAAATACCCATTTCGTTATGCAATGATTGCTTGGTTAATAGTTTCTTTTATTGCGGTGGGTATCGGTGGTTGGAGCAACGCCGCTTTCGGGATATGGCGTGCTTATTTTTTTGAACCACTCTTATTATTTATAGTAGTGATAAATGTTTTTAATAATAAAGAAAAAATAGTAAAGCTAATTTCGGCTTTAGGTATTTCAGCAATCGGCGTTTCTGTTTTTGCTTTGTATCAATATGTTACCGGGCAATTTATTCCAAATGAATTTTGGGCGCAGTCAGAAGGACGCCGGGCAACTTCTTTTTTCCCCTATCCGAACGCTGTTGGTCTATACGTCGGTCCAATTATTTTAATGTTAATTGGACAAGTGAAATATGTATGGAAAAGTGGTTTATCTTTTCTTGAAGCCAAGTGGTCTTACGTTATTTCAGTTTTAGGAATTGTTTTAGGGATTGGGGCGATAGTCGCGGCTAAGTCAGAAGGGGCAGCTTTTGGTTTAGCAATTACGATTTTGATTTTTGGATTAGTTGCCAGTCGAAAGACGCGTGTCGTAACGATCGGAATAATTTTAATAGCTTGTTTTAGTTTAGCGTTGAATCAATCAGCTCGACATTATGTAGTTGATCGTTTAAGTCTTCATAATTTTTCCGGACAAGTTCGACGTTTACAATGGAAGGAAACATTAATGATGTTAAAGGAGGGTCGATTAATTTCTGGGGCTGGTTTAGCTCATTATAAAACTGCTGTTGCTCCCTTTCATCAAGAAGGAATTTTTGTCAGAGATTATCGTGATCCAGATTTTCAGCGCAAGGTAGTTTTTAATGATGATTTTCGAAAGAGTGTTTGGCAGCCGTTGGAAATATATTTATATCCTCATAATGTTATTTTGAATTTTTGGTCTGAACTGGGGTTAGCTGGTGTTTTGGTGTTTTTGTGGTTAGTGGTGAGCTTCTTTATATATGGAGTTTCTGCCTATTGGAAAGCGCGAAAAAATAACGATCCGTTTGCTTATCTTATTTTAGGCCTTACCCTCTCTCTAGCCATTTCTCTAATTCATGGTATAGTGGATGTCCCCTACTTTAAGAATGATTTGGCCGCTTTATTTTGGTTAAGTATGGCGATGATGGGGGTTGTGTCTTTGGCTAATGAGTCGGTGAAGATAAAGAGTACATCTTAGATATTAATGTCATCCCTGCGAAGGCAGGGATCAGGGTAAATTTATATCTTATATTATTCACAAGATTCCCGCCTGCGCGGGGATGACAGAGGATATTATTAATTACTTATGACAAAAATAGTATTACAAAAATTTCTATCAGGAGCAGGAGTAGCTTCTCGCCGACAGGTTGAGGCCTTGATTAAAGGTGGCAATGTCAAAATTAATGGTGTCATGGCAAAGCTCGGTGACCGAGCTGATGAGAGCGATGATGTTCGAGTTCGTGGAAAAAAAGTAAGTTTTACAAATAACTTTATCTATATTAAATTAAACAAGCCTGTGGGCTATGTTTCGACTAACCGTTCTTTTAAGGGAGAACATAATGTTCTCGAATTAGTTAACGTTTCCACGCCTTTGGTAATTATCGGTCGACTTGATAAAGACAGTGAGGGTTTATTAATGCTGACAAATGACGGCGAGTTAGCTAATAAATTAACTCATCCAAAATTTGGAATTGAAAAAGTATATATTGTAACCCTGGGTCATGATATTGGCAAAGATAAGAAAGAAGAGAAAAATAAGATTGCTGAGATTGTTGAGAAATTTAAAACCGGAGTTGATATTGGTTTAGGTGAAGGTATAGTTAAGGCTGAACGAGTTAAGCATTTACGCGGTCGCTCGTTTGAAGTTGTTTTACGTCAGGGAAAAAAGCGACAGATTCGTCGGATGTTTAGACGACTTGGTTTTCATGTTATTCGTTTGGTTCGGGTACGAATCGGTAATGTTACGATTGGTCGATTAAGAAAAGGACAATGGGAACATATTAATAAGACGGAGATTGAGAAGTTGAAATCTTTAACTGTCATCCCTGTCTCAGTGTCATTCCCGCGAAGGCGGGAATCTAGGTAAGAAATAATTGATTTAGGAGAGGTGGCTGAGTGGTTGAAAGCGCTACTCTCGAAAAGTAGTAAAGATTCACGTCTTTCGCGAGTTCGAATCTCGCTCTCTCCGCACGGTATCGAGGGTTCATTCTGTCGAGGATAGCGAGTGAAGATTAAAATAAATTTTAATTTTCCGAGCGACGCAGACAGTCTATGGCCGACGAAGTCGGGCTAGCACCCCTCCTCTTCCGCATTTTAAAGCCATTAAAAGACTGGTTTCTTAGGAAATCAGTTTTTTAACTTTTAATTTAAAAGTATCAAATTAAAATTTAAGACGTTAACTTTTAATTTGCACTTCAAAAACTTGAAATAATTTAAAATAGATGTAGAATACTAATTATACGCCCTCATTTTTTTAAAGATGGGTGTATTTTTTTATTTTTGATTAAACTTAAAACCATGTTACCATATCAAAATCAGGTTTTAATCCCTTTGTATCACCCTCTTGTTATGAAAAACCCTTATTTTAAGAAAAATAATTTCACCTTATACCAAGGGAGCTGTCTCGATATTTTAGAGAAAATAAAAGAAAATTCTATAGACATGATCTTTGCTGATCCGCCATATAATTTATCAAACGATGGTTTTACAGTTCACGCGGGAAAAATGGTTAGCGTTAACAAGGGCGACTGGGATAAAAGCAAAGGACTTAAGCAGGATTTTGAATTTCATTTAGAATGGATTCGAGCTTGTCGAAGAGTTTTGAAGCCTGGAGGAACTATTTGGATTAGTGGAACTTATCATTCTATTTATCAATGTGGGTTTGCTCTCCAAGTAGAAAAATTTCATATTCTTAATGATGTTTCTTGGTTTAAGCCAAATGCGTCTCCAAATTTAAGTTGCCGGTTTTTTACTGCAAGTCATGAAACATTAATTTGGGCGCGTAAAGAAAAAAAAGCTAAGCATAAATTTAATTATAGTTTAATGAAGAACGGAGAGTGGCCAGAAGATCAAATGAAAAAACCAGGTTTGCAAATGAGGTCAGTCTGGTCAATGGGAACTCCAAAACCCTATGAAAAAGTATTTGGTAAACACCCCACTCAAAAACCTTTAGATCTATTAAAGAGAATAATCTTAGCTAGCACTGATAAAGATGATTTGATAGTTGATCCGTTTACAGGAAGTTCAACAACTGGAATTGCAGCTTATATGTATGGAAGAAAATTTATTGGAATTGATTTAGAAAAAAAATATCTTGATTTATCAATCAAGAGATTTAATAATTTATCTATTAAATAGTATGCTTTCTAGTACTAAATTAAAATTACTAAAACCATTTATTGATATTATTGAGTCTCATAAAGGTGAAACCTTAGGAGATATTTTTAGGTGGCTTAATAGCCATAAGCATGAGCATTTCAAAAAAGGTGCAAGTGGATTAATTATTGAGAATTTACTGGGTCTTGAAAATAATAATTCTAAGAAAGCCGATCTCGAAGAATTAAAAATTGAAATTAAAGTTTTACCGATACAATTGAGTAATTTAAGGGCAAAAGAACCAACTCAAATTAAAATGATAAATTATGTTCGAGTTGCAACTGAACAATGGGAAAATGCTGAAATTAGAGATAAAATAGAAACTATCTTTTGGATTGCTTATGGAGTTAATAAAGAAAACGGAAAGAGTGTAAGTCAGGATAACTATATTCTTCTTGATTGGTTTATTGACGCACCCGATAAAGAAACTCAACAAATATTTCAGAAAGATTGGGAAGAAATAAAATCTTATATAGTAGCAGGCAATGCTGATAAATTGTCATGTAGTATGGGAACCTTTATAGAACCAAAAACTAAAGGAAAAAATAACCAAGATGTCACTGATGCGCCCGATGGTAAAAAGGGTTTAATTAAAGTAAGAAGAAGAGCATTTTACTTTAAAAAAAATTACACAAATTCTAGAATTATTAAAGAACTTGATCTAAAGGTACTAAATCTGGAAAAATAATTATATTTATAACCTCTCCTCATTTTGCAACTCAACCGCACCAAACTCCAGAACTCTCCTAAAAGATTACCACATAGAATACTCACAAAATTAATCCTAATTTAATTGTACTGCTTAGTTGTGTGTTCTGAATCTTCTTTAAAAGGATATAAAAGTATGCTTAAAAATAATCCCGAAGAAGCAAAAAAATTAATTAGTTTATTGATAAAAAATACATATAGGACACTGATGACTAGAGGCATGAAGGGCTGTTATGTGTATTTTACAGATAAGGAAACGGGCAATTATTTTAGATCTCTTATGCAATAAGTTTATAATCAATTTTTTTATATCCGCACCATACTTAATCCTTAAATTTTCTTCCAAATTAAGCAAACTCGACTGATATTAAATCAAGTCGTTTTTCAAAAGTTTAGTGAATATAAGTTAAAAATGGTCATAATTCACTAAATATTGACATTTTATAGGTAATAACCTATTAAAAATAGGTTTATTGTAAACTCGAAAGCAAGTATTACTCTCTCAGAAAGGCAAGGCATCTCTTTTGATAATGGCTGATAAGGCTGATGTGTTAGGAAGCTATTACTTTTTACCCTGCTGACATTTCCCTCTAAATCTGCTACCCTAGAATCGACTTATATGCAAACTCACCTCATCATCCTTTTCTATAAATTCATCAATATAGAAAACCCTGAACAATTTCGCAAAGCCCAACGGACTCTGTGTGAGTCTTTGAATTTACAAGGAAGAATGTTAATTGCCCATGAAGGTATTAATGCGACGTTTGAAGGGACAACCGAGAACGTAAAAAAATATGAAGAGGCCATTCATGCTTTACCCGATTTCAAGGATTTAGTTTTTAAAGAAAGCGCGGGCACCGGTCAAGCGTTTACAAAACTGGAAATAAAAATTAGAAAAGAAATAGTAACACTTGGAATTGCTGATTTGGATATTAAAAAAGAAACTGCTCCGGAAATTACCGCGGCTGAACTTGAGGAACTATATACTAAAGATGAAGATTTTGTGGTACTGGATTTACGAAATGATTTTGAGGTTGAGGTTGGAAAATTTGAAAAGACGTATGATCCAAAGTTACGAAACTTTCGTGATTTACCTGAGGCCTTACCTAAAATTAAGGAAGAGCTAAAAAATAAAAAGGTGGTAGCGGTTTGTACCGGTGGTATTCGCTGTGAAAAAGCGACTTGTCTATTAAAGCGTGAAGGCTTTACTAATATTTATCAACTCAAGGACGGAATTCATACGTACATGCAGCAATATCCCGGCTCCCATTTTAAGGGATCATTATTTGTGTTTGATAATCGGATGACTACTCCGGTAGTAGCTCGAAACAATCGTGAAATAATTAGTAAATGTATATATTGCCAAATTCCGACGGAACAATTTTATAGTGATGACAGTGTTCGACCGTCTCTTAAAGTAGTTTGTTGTGATAATTGTTTTCAAGACCATAGTGATCGATTGAGAAGTTGTAATCCTTAATGATTAAGACTATTTACGAGGCTAAAAATAAAAGTTATAATTAAGCATCTTATTGCTTAATTTTTTTCTATGAAAAAGAAAATTGCCAAAAAAGGAATGGTTATTTATCAGGCAACGTCCGGAGCTTTGGAGCTGCGGGGTGATTTTTCGCGGGAAACTATTTGGGCGACACAGGCACAGATAGTAAAGCTTTTTAATATTGATCAATCTGTAGCCTCTCGGCATATTAATAATATTTTAAAACAAGGAGAAGTTGACGCTAAAAGCAATATGCAAAAAATGCATATTGCAAATTCAGATAAACCTGTTGTTTTTTATTCTCTAGATCTTATTTTAGCAGTTGGTTATAGAGCAAACTCAGCACGAGCAATAGAATTTCGTAAATGGGCTACAGAAGTTCTACGATCTCATATCACTGATGGTTTTACAATTAATAAATCACGAATTAAAGATAATTATGACCATTTTTTAAAGTCTGTTTCTGATATTCAATCTTTATTACCGGAGCATGTTATCCTTGATCCAAAAACAATTCTTGAGCTTGTTAAAGATTTTGCCAGTACTTGGATTTCTCTTGATGCTTACGACAAGTCAATTTTAAAACCAATTGGAACAACTAAAAAAACGATCAAGTTAACAGGTCAAGAGCTTACCGAGGCGATTAGTCAATTCCGTACTGAGCTTATTAGAAAGAAAGAAGCTACTGATATTTTTGCTCAAGAGCGAGCTAAGGGCAATATTGAGGGTATTGTTGGTAATGTTATGCAGTCTTTTGCAGGGCAAAATGTGTATAAAACCGCTGAAGAAAAAGCTGCTAATTTACTTTATTTCATGGTAAAAAATCATCCTTTTGTTGATGGTAATAAACGCTCAGGAGCTTTTGCATTTATTTGGTTTCTTCGTAAGATTAATATTAGGGGTCAAAAAAATATCAATCCAGCCTCTCTTACCGCCTTTACCTTGTTAATTGCTGAAAGTGATCCAAAAAGAAAAGACCAAATGGTAGCTTTAGTTACGCAATTTTTACGATAAAAGATTAGTTATATTTTTGTTTCTTTTAATGTGTATATAGGTTAAACTATACATATGAATAAACAATCAAAAAATATCGCCATTGTAGTGGGGGTTTTAGTTATAGCTGTTGGTATCTGGTATGTGGTTTCAAGTATATCGAAAAAGCCTTTAGATTCTACTAATCAGGGCACAAATAACCAGACTCCTCCCGTCGAAGTCGTTGATCCTAATTGGAAAAAGTATAGTAATGATACATATACGTTTTCCATAGAATATCCAATTGATTTTATTCAAAACGAAAATTATATATATCAAGCGCTTGGTCCAGGTAAAGATATTAAAGGTGTCGCCTTTAATATTTCTGAGGCGCATAATAAAGGAACAAATTTATCGAGCGATAGTTATTTCAGTGTGGAACAATTACCTGGTGATCAAGAATGCATCGCTCGAAACTTTATTAGCAATCCCCTGACTGAAAATACAGTTGAAGAGAATGGCCATACCTATAGTGTAGTAACCGGTGGGGATGCCGCCGCCGGAAACCGTTATGAAGACACTGTTTTTGCAACAAAGATAAATAGTATTTGTTATGGTCTTCGATTAATGGTTCATACGACGGTGATTGAAAATTATGAACCTGGAACTATTAAAGAATATGATCGTCAGAAATTAGTAACTCTTTATAACCGTTTTCGCTCAACCTTTAAACCATTTAATAATACCGAGGGTCAGCAATAAATTTTTGTATGATAAAAAAACTTAACGATGTTATTAAAGCCATGAAATGGCGTTATGCTGTTAAATATTTTAATAAAAAGAAGAAGTTAACTAATCATGAACTGGAATTATTATTGGAGGCGGCCCGTTTATCTCCTTCTTCGCTTGGACTGCAACCCTATAAAATTGTAGTGGTAGAAAATAAGACTGCTCGAAAATTAATGTATGATAAGGCGTCAGATCAACCAAAAGTTATAGAAGCATCACATCTTTTAGTTTTTTGCACCTATCGAAAATTTAGCAAAAGTTTTGTTGATTCTTTTATTGATCTTTTTGCTAAAGAAAGAAAGATGTCGATGGAACAAGTAGCTAACCTTAGAAAATCTCGCCGGGCTTTTATTTCTGAAACCCCCGCTAAAGAGTTAGATGAATGGGCTGGGGATCAGGCTTTTATTGGCTTGGGTGTATTATTAACGGCCGCGGCGATGGCCCGGATTGATGCCGGACCGATGGGTGGCTTTAAACCCGAAGTAGTGGATAAGATTCTTAACTTAAAAAAGTATAATCTTCGTTCAAGAGTTATGTGTGCTCTTGGAACCAGGTCTCTAGAAGATACTGAAGCTCGTCAGAAAAAAGTTCGTTGGTCAAAATCAGATTTTATTATAAAAATTAAATAATAGCTAATATTAGTATAAATATGCGTATATTGCTTGACTTTATTTGCGTTGTGTGATATAATAGAGATCATCTAATATAGATATTTTTTTTAAAAATTGAATATAAATTTAAATAATTTAAAAAGGAGAAATTATTTTGAAAAAGAATATATTTGTAATACTTTTTTCTTTATTTAGTTTTTTAGTCATTTCTTTAATTTACTCTGGCTGTGAATTAGTGCCTTCTCAAAAACATACTGCTGGAGTAAAAAAACTTTACAATCAAAGTCTTTCTACCTATGGATGGAGTGATTACCAGGCTGATCAAATAATAAAAGTAATCGGTAAAGAAAGTTTTCAAAAAACTTACATATACATTTTTTTAGCGCAAGAAAATGTGGATTTAAGTTCCACGGATGAAATAATTATTAGATCCGGATATGTCGGAATTCCATTTCTTCTTGGAGACGGAAAATATCAATATGTTTTCTTTTCAAATGGAGTAACTCCTTTTGAAATAGATTTAAAGAAACCTCAAAATGCTTCTTTTTAATTAAAAAGTTTCCAAAACCTCCTGAAAAATCACCATAAACCCTGTAATTTATATCGCAGGGTTTTTTATTTTGCTCTTTCTGCTTTATACTTATCGTATGACTTTTATCCATACGTTTGAACCAGTAGCAATCGCCTTTCAGCTCGGATCAATAACTATTTATTGGTATGGGATTATTATGGCTTTGGCGATAGCGACTGCTTTATTATTTGCCACGCATACCGCAAAATTTTTTCAGATCGCTAAAGAAACTATTCTTGATCTATCTATTTGGTTAATTGCCGGCGGATTGATTGGGGCGCGCGTGTATGAGATATTTTTAAATTTTCCGTACTATCAAAATAACCCAAAAGAAGTTATTCAAATTTGGCATGGGGGTTTAGCAATTCACGGGGCCTTGATTGGAGGGTTTATTGCTTTACTGCTTTTTGATAAAAGAAAAAAGATAAATCCTCTGAATATGATTGCTATACTGACGCCGGCAATCGCCTTAGGACAAGCGATTGGTCGATGGGGAAATTGGTTTAATCAAGAATTATTCGGTTTACCAACAGGCTTACCTTGGGGAATCCCCATCAATTTTTTAAATCGTCCCGAAGGTTATAAGGCCTTTACCTACTTTCATCCGACATTTTTATATGAATCAATCGCTAATTTAATATTGGCAATAATACTGTATATTTGTATAAGGCAAAAAAAATCAGCCGGCATAATTGTGGGAATATATATGGTGGGTTATGGAATAATTCGTTTTGCTCTTGAGTTTATTAAAATTGACCCTACTCCCGAGATGGTCGGCCTTCGATTACCACAACTGGTGAGTATTATTTTAATTTTGATAGGTTTTGGTGTAATTTTTGGTCAAGATACCAAGAAACAATTGATTTAAAATTTTTCCCGTCTAAATCCAAAGTTCTAAGGAAAAGAAAGAAAATTTGCTATAACATAAGTCTTGACATCAGTGGGCAAAAAGAATAAAATAGGGTTACTTAGCACTCTAGTATAACGAGTGCTAAGCTTAGAAACTAGCAAAATTTTATGTCATTAAAACCAATTGCCGATTATTTAATCGTAAAACCGTTAACTGAAGAAATGGTTACAATCTCCGGAATAGTACTACCTGATACGATTGATAAAGAGAAAACCGAAAAAGGTGAAGTTGTTTTTGCTGGTCCTGGTAAGCGTCTTGAAAACGGGCAGATTGCTGCAATGGAAGTAAAAGTTGGTGATAAAGTTATGTTTAAAAAATACGCACCGGACGAGATTAAAGTTGAAGGGATTGACTACCTTGTTATCAGAGAGTCCGATGTTATGCTCATTATCGAGTAAAGTTATAAAACATTTTAACCCCATTACTTTATAAACTTTATAATTATCTTATATGGCAAAACAAATTATTTTTAATGAAGAAGCTCGGGCCGCTCTTAAGCGCGGTGTCGATCAACTAGCCAATGCTGTCAAAGTAACCCTCGGACCAAAAGGTCGAAATGTTGTTTTGGATAAAGGCTTTGGTGCTCCAACAATTACTAAAGATGGTGTGAGTGTTGCTAAAGAAATTGAATTGGAAGATAAGTTTGAAAATATTGGTGCTGAGATGATAAAAGAAGTTGCTTCACGAACTAACGATTTAGCAGGTGATGGTACAACCACTGCCACAATTTTAGCTCAAGCGATGATTACAGAAGGTTTGAAATTAGTTTCAGCTGGCGTTAGTCCGATTGAAATTCGAGTTGGTATAGAAAAAAAAGTTGCTGAAATTGTTGAACACCTAAAAAAGAATTCAAAAACTATTTCTACTAAAGAAGAGATTGCTCAAGTGGGAGCGATTAGTGCTAACGATAAAGAAATTGGAATGATTATTGCCGAAGCGATGGAATCTGTCGGTAAAGAAGGTGTGATTACGATTGAAGAAGGTCAATCTTTCGGTGTTGAAAAAGAAGTAGTAGAAGGTATGCAATTTGATAAGGGGTATGTTTCGCCGTACATGATTAGTAATACCGAAGCCATGAAAGCGGAAATGACTGATCCATATATTTTATTAACCGACAAAAAGATTTCTTCTATTCAAGAAATATTACCGTTACTAGAAAAAGTTGCGCAGTCTGGTCGTAAAGATATTGTAATCATTGCTGAAGAAATTGAAGGTGAAGCCTTAACGACTTTTGTTTTAAATAAATTACGAGGTACTTTTAATGTGTTAGGAATAAAAGCTCCTGGTTTTGGTGATCGTCGTAAGGCGATGCTTGAAGATATCGCCATTCTTACAGGTGGAAAAGTTATTTCTGATGAGATTGGTATGAAACTAGAAAATATTGAGCTTGGAGATTTAGGAAAGGCTCGTAAAATTACTGCCTCAAAAGATAACACAACGATTGTTGAAGGCGCCGGCACAAGCGAAGCGATCAAAGCACGGGTTGAACAAATTCGCAAAGAAATTGAAGTTAGTGATTCAGATTTTGATAAAGAAAAATTAAAAGAACGGTTGGCTAAACTTTCTGGTGGTGTAGCGGTTATTAAAGTTGGCGCCGCGACTGAAGCTGAGATGAAAGAAAAGAAAGATCGGATTGAAGATGCGCTTCATGCCACTCGAGCCGCGACTGATGAAGGCGTTGTTGCTGGGGGTGGTTTGGCCTTGGCTTTAGCTGGAGATGTTTTCAAAGAAGTTGGCGAAGATTTGAAAGGTAACCCAGGGGCGCAGATAGTAGATAGCGCAATTCTTGAGCCAATTAAACAAATCGCCGCTAACGCTGGTCAGGATGGTTCGTTTGTTCTCTATAAGATTATGGCTGAACATAAAAATGGCAAAACAAATTACGGTTATAATGCGGCTACAAATACGTTTGAAGATTTAATTGAAGCCGGAATTATCGACCCAACAAAAGTAGTTCGTTCGGCTTTGGAAAACGCAGCTTCCGCGGCGATTATGTTTCTAACAACTGAAGCGGTGATTACTGATAAGCCAGAATCAAAAGATAATCATAGCCATGGTGGCGGAGGTATGGGCGGCATGAATCCGGGGATGATGGGGATGTAATATTATTTTAGTTGAAAACAATTTTCCCGAATGATATAATTAGAAAATAATTTAATCAGGAGGGGCATGAACACGGGTCAGCCCGTGTTTTTGTTATGTTCAAAAGTTATAAGGTTATAAAGTATATGAAAATTACAAAATTAGAAGATATAATTGCCTGGAAAAAAGGTAAAGAATTAGTAATTTTAGTGTATCGACATTTTCAATCATGCAATGATTATGGTTTCAAGAACCAAATATAAAGAGCATCCATTTCAATAACAAACAATATTGCGGAGGGTTTTGAAAGAAAAACTAATAAAGAATTAATAAATTATTTATATATAGCAAAGGGGTCGGCAGCCGAAGTAAGATCAATGCTATCTATAGGCAAAGAACCCAATTATTTTTCTGAAAAACAATTTGATTCTTTGTATTTATTATCCTTAGAAATATCAAAATTACTCTCTGGTTTTATTAAAACCTTATAACTTTATTAACTTTATAGCTAACTTTTATGTCATCAAAAGTTTTTTCAGCAGCGATCGTTGGACTGGATGCTGAAATTATTGAAGTGGAAGCTGAGACAGGCGGCGGTGAGCTTGGATCATTTTCGATAGTGGGCTTACCTGACTTAGCAGTTTCGGAATCACGAGAGCGCGTGCGTGGGGCAGTGAAAAATTCAGGGGTGGAATTTCCAAAAATAAAAATAATAGTTAATTTAGCACCGGCTAATTTACGAAAGCAGGGTCCGCATTATGATTTACCTATCGCAATAAGTATTTTAATTGTTTCTCGTAAGATTCCCTATAGTAAACAATTAACTAATTCTTTATTTATTGGTGAATTAGCATTATCAGGAAATGTTAGGCCAGTGACAGGAATTCTATCAGCGGCTTTAGCGGCTCGGCGGTATGGTTTCAAAACAATTTTTGTTCCCGAAGCTAATGCTACTGAAGCAAAATTAGTTTCTGAGTTAGAAGTCATACCAGTACAGAGTTTGAGTCAATTGATTGCTCATTTAAAAGGACGGTTAGAAATTATTCAAGCGATCTCAACAGCTTTTGATTTTTCTACTCAAGCTACTCAAGTGGATATGTCGGAAATTCGTGGGCAGGAACAAGCTAAGCGCGCCTTAGAAATTGCGGCCGCGGGTGGTCATAATATTTTAATGACTGGTCCACCTGGATCTGGAAAAACACTATTAGCTAAAACGCTTCCTTCAATTTTACCTCGAATTGATATTGATGAAGCATTAGAAATTACTAAAATATATAGTGTTGCTGGGCGGCTAGGTACTAATAGTTCACTTATTAAAGAAAGGCCCTTTCGTAGTCCGCACCACTCTGCTTCAACGGTTGCCTTAGTTGGTGGTGGAAGTTGGCCTCGTCCTGGTGAAATTTCTTTAGCTCATCGTGGTGTTTTATTCTTAGATGAGTTTGCGGAGTTTCCAAGACAAGTTTTAGAAAATTTACGACAGCCGTTAGAAGATGGAGAAATTACAGTTAGTCGAGCAGCGGGACATTTAATCTTTCCCGCTAAATTTATATTAGTAGCCGCTATGAATCCTTGTCCGTGTGGTTACTTAGGTGATAGTGAAAAAGAATGTATATGCTCGATTGGGCAAGTATTAAATTATAAGAAAAGAATTTCTGGACCAATTCTTGACCGAATTGATTTACATGTCGAGGTGCCTCGTTTGTCTTTTGAACATATTACCAACCTCAATTCAGCGGAAAACTCAGAAAAAATAAAAGAACGAGTAGAGATTGCTCGAAATATCCAACGTCAGCGATTTAAAAACTATTCCTTTAAAACAAACGCTGAAATGTCCGGAAAGACCACTAGACAGATCTGTCAGTTAGACGATGAATCTTACAAACTCATGGCTACCGCTGTTAATCAACTTAATATTTCGACTCGGGCCTATTTTAGAATCTTGAAATTGAGCCGAACAATTGCCGATTTAGAAAAGGCTGAAAATATAAGTCAAAGACACCTAGCGGAAGCCCTTCAATATCGTCCAAAATTAGAATGAATATGCTATACTAGTAGTAATTAGGAGAATAAATATTCTCTAAACCGATATTTTCTCATTTCTATGCGTAAAAAGATTCTTATACTTAGTTTGTTATTAGTTTTTGTTATTACGGCAGGTGCGAGCTGTGGCACAAATACGAATCAAGCTGCTTTAACCCCCGTAACTATAAGTTATTGGCGAGTCTGGGATGGTCCAGATGATTTTCAGCCAATGATTGATGCCTATCGTTTGGTGCATCCAAATATTACGATTAATTATCGCAAGCTTAGCTATGATGAATATGAAGCTGCGTTACTAGATGCCTGGGCCGAGGATCGTGGGCCAGATATTTTTTCGATTCAAAACACCTGGGTGCGTAAGTATCAAACTAAAATAGCCCCTATTCCGGCAACAATTTCCATGATTGTACCGGTTACTAAAGGGACAATAAAAAAAGAAGTTGTGGGTCAAGCAACAACGACTAAAAGTATAACCACTACAGAATTAAAAAACTCATTTGTTGATGCCGTCGCACCTGATGTTATTATAAATACTGAAGGCAAAGATAAAATATATGGTTTGCCATTATCGATTGATACCTTGGCCATGTACTATAACAAGGATTTATTAAATAATGCCGGTATTCCTGTATTATCAAAATACTGGAACAAAGATTTTCAGCAACAAGTTAAAAAATTAACCAAACAAGATGTTCGAGGTGAATTAATTCAATCCGGAGTTGCTTTAGGGGGTTCAAAGAATATTGAACGCTCGGCCGATATTTTGTCAGCTTTAATGATGCAAAACGGAGCGGTGATGATGCAAGGAAACTCTGTGACCTTTCAAGAAATCCCTGCGGTTTTTCGAGATCGTGGCTATAATCCAGGAATAGAGGCGATACGTTTTTATAGTGATTTCGCTAATCCAGCGAAAGAGGTCTATAGCTGGAATAGTACATTAGATAATTCTTTGCAACATTTTATTAATGGTAAATTGGCAATCTTCTTTGGATATTCATATCACCTGCCGATGATTCAATCCCAGGCCCCAAAATTAAATTTTGGTATAGCGCCTTTACCTCAAATTGAAGGCAATACCGCTGAAGCTAATACCGCAAACTACTGGGTTGAGACAGTCTCAGCTAAAAGTAAGTATCAAGGCGAAGCTTGGGATTTTGTTCAATTTATGACTACTAAACCAGATCAGGCAAAAAAATATTTAGATCAAGTTCATAAGCCAACAGCCTTACGTTCGTTATTACAAAACCAACTTCAAGATGAATCACTTAAAGTTTTCGCCTCCCAAGTTTTGACGGCACGTAATTGGTATCGCGGTAAAGATGTGGTAGCGGCTGAAGCGGCCATGAATGAAATGATTGATGGCGTGGTTGCTAATTCTGAACAAATTGAGAAAGTTGTTAATTTGGCAGTGAGCCGAATTCAGCAAACAGTAAATCGATAGTTTAAGCTTTAAAGATATATGAAAAAAATTCTCTTGATAGTAATGTTTCTTGGGATAATAATGGGTGGAGTTTTTATGGCATCCGAAACACGTGCCCTTTCTTTACTTGATGATACATTAATTCAAGAGGCAGCGTGTACGGGTAAATGCACATTAAACTCATTCATTTCTTTGGGAATTAATTTGAGCAATATTATTTTAGGAGTTGTCGGTGCTTTGACGTTAGTAATGTTTATTTACGGTGGGGTTGTATTAGTACTGTCAGGTGGTAATTCAGAAAAAGTAACCAAGGGAAAAGAAATAATTTTAGGATCCGTCGTTGGATTGTTAATTGTGTTTGGAAGTTACTCGATTATAAGTTTTGTTATTAATGATGTCTTTGAAGCAAAAGTGAATGGTCAAAATGCGTTTACCGGTGAGGCGCCGAAAGATACTGCTAAACCACAAAAATATTGTGGTGGAGGAAATAGTATTTGTGTTACTTTAGGTGAATGTATAAGAATTGAAGGAGCAACTACATTAGATTCAGCAAAAATGTGTAATGCCGCTACTCAAGAATGTTGTATACCGAAACAAACTGGAGGAACCTCTTGCGCTCTAGCAGGGTCTGGTTATGAATGCGTAGATCAGGCTCAGGGTACTAGTTGTTTAGATGATTTTCCTCCTAACCCCTGTTATTCTTGTAAATTTAGAGTGGCTGGGTGCTCAAAAGATTGCTGTGGTTGGTTTTCTTCTCCTCCCGTAGATTAGTAAATCTGATATTGATTGTTAAGTATGCCCTTTTTTAACAAAACCCCAATCCTTTTAGATGAAGAAACCTTGGCCGAACAATTACGCCGCCGTCGTCAGGCATCCGGACTAAAATTAGAAGAAGCGAGTAAGCGTTTGAAGATAAAAGTTGCCTATTTAGATGCCCTAGAAAAAGGCCGGTACGATTTATTGCCGAGTGGGGTCTATGGACGCAATTTTTTAAGAGAATATGCTAGTTTTTTAGGTCTCGATAGTCGTCAGTTATTAACTCAATTTTCACGTGAAGTTAGAGTAAAATCGACCAGTAAAGGGGAACTTTTTGACCGTCAAGTCGTTTCTAAACGCTATCTATTAGCTTTGCCACAGCTTTTAAGAAATGCTATAATTGGGGTTCTAATTGTTGCTTGTTTAATCTATCTTAGTTTTCTTTTAAAACGCATTTTTGAGCCACCTTTCTTGGTTATAAACTTCCCTCCGGATAACTTTACCACCTCCGATATCCGTTTAGTGATCAATGGCCAAAGTGAAGCCGAAACAGAAATAACTATTAATGGTCAAGGCGTGCTCGCAGATAATCAGGGAAAATTTGAACGAGAAATATATCTGCAAAGTGGTATTAACCGAATTACGGTGGTTTCTGAAAAAAAATATAGTCGACCAGCAACAGTGACGAAACAAGTGCTTGTGAAATAAATCTCTCCTTAATTAATTTTTTATACATATGTCAGAAGAAAAAAAGACAAAAGCCGCTAAGGTGATTGAAGAAAAGGGTGATGATAAGCATCAAGCGGCGAGTGCTGCTATGGATCAAATAAAAACCATGTTCGGCGACGGTGCAATTATGAAATTTGGTGAAGTAAAGAATGCAGAAGTTGAAGCCATTTCTACAAGTTGTGTTTCTCTTGATTTAGCTCTTGGAGTGGGTGGTGTACCACGTGGTCGTATTATTGAAATTTTTGGTCCAGAAGCTTCTGGAAAAACAACCTTAGCCCAGCATGTAATTGCTGAAGTCCAACGACAAGGCGGTATTGCCGCTTTTATCGATGCGGAACATGCTCTTGATCCTGATTACGCGGTGAAGATTGGTGTTAATATTAAAGATATGTTGATCAGTCAACCGGATAATGGAGAACAGGCTCTAGAAATTCTTGAAACATTAGTTCGTTCAAACGCTATTGATGTTGTCGTTGTTGACTCGGTGGCGGCTTTAGTACCAAAGAAAGAAATTGAAGGTGATATGGGTGACTCACACATGGGCTTACAGGCTCGCTTAATGAGTCAGGCCTTACGTAAGTTAACCGGGGTTGTTTCAAAAACAAAGACAATCGTTATTTTTATCAATCAGACACGTATGAAAATTGGTGTTTTTTTCGGTAATCCAGAAACAACAACTGGTGGAACTGCTTTGAAGTTTTATTGTTCAGTTCGTCTTGAGGTTCGTCGTAGTGCCCAGATTAAACAGGGCGAACGGATTATCGGTAACCGTGTAAAATGCAAAGTGGTAAAGAATAAAGTGGCAGCTCCATTCAAAACGTGTGAGTTTGATATTATGTATAACGAAGGTATCTCATTAGCTGGTGA
The DNA here is from genome assembly GCA_035438725.1 of bacterium. Taxonomy (GTDB): domain Bacteria; phylum Patescibacteriota; class Patescibacteriia; order Patescibacteriales; family Patescibacteriaceae; genus Patescibacterium. The sequence continues at coordinate 24,814 of DAORIW010000010.1, forward strand.
TATGATTGATACGGGGGTTGCTTTTGGCGTAGTTACTAAATCCGGAAATTCTTATTCTTATGGAGACGTAAAGTTAGGAGTTGGTCGTGAGAATGCTAAGATTGCTTTAAAAGCTGACAAGAAGTTAATTAAAGAAATTCGCGCTAAGATTCTAGCGGAAGCAAAAATTAAAGAGGCAGAATAATTTAATATTTTAGGTAAAAGAAAAGCGGCTGTTATTAGACAGTCGCTTTTTAATTGCCAAGGAACGTTTGCACGGGGTTTCTTTGGCAACAAAAAAACTCCCAAAATAGGGAGCTTTTGTTATAAATGTTTGCACTATAAGCGTAAGTTACGCTCTTTCAACGTATTCTTCACTATCAGTGTTAATTCTAATAACGTCACCTGACTCAACAAACATCGGAACGCTAATAAGGGCACCAGTCTCAAGCTCAGCCGTTTTCATAACATTACCAGCCGAATTACCCCGAACACCTGGAGGGGCACTCGTAACAGTTAACTCAACCTTAATTGGTAGCTCAACCGACATAGGACGACTGTCAAAATGCATAACTGTAACATCAACACCGTCCTTCATAAATTTTTCTTTACCACCTAATTGATCTAAAGGAAGATTAAACTGGTCGTACGTTTCGTTATCCATGAAATAGGCAAAACTTTCATCTTTATATAGATAATTGGCTTTACGTTTTTCAACATCAGCTTCTTCGGCTTTATCATTACCTTGCCAAGTTTTTTCAACGACGTTACCGGTTACCAAATTTTTTAATTTTGTTTTTAAAACAGCGCCACCGCGACCCATCTTATGATGGTCGGAACGAGTAACGATATACGGCTCACCATTCAATACAATGAGGCTGCCAACTTTAATTTCAGTTAAACTCAACATAGAAGTATTAACGACGTTGGTTTGGGAAGTGTAGGAGCGCCATCATACGAGCGCGCTTAACCGCTTCGGCTAGCTTGCGTTGGTATTTAGCGGAAACTCCGGTACGGCGACTTGGTAAAATTTGGCCGTAGGAATTAATAAACTTTTTCAAAAGCTCAATATCTTTGTAATCAATTTCTTTGATATTGTTGCTTTTGAAATAGCATTGTTTTTTTTGCTTAATAGATGCTTCTGACATACAGAGGGTATTAAAGTTATAAGATTATAAAATGAGTCTTAGAACGGAATGTTCTCAACTTTTATTTCGTCATCGCCGCTTTGTGTGGCAAATCCGCCGTCTTCGCTAAAATTGGCAGGACTAACTTCTTCGCCGTAATTAATAACTGGTTCAGAGTTTTGTGGAGCGGGTTGGCTGTATTGGCTTTGATTATTATTGTTGTTATTACCAAAGGGTTGTGAGAAATTTTGATTGCGTGGAGCCCCGCCGGCTGCTGGCAATTTATCAAGCATAATCATATTCTCTGCAACAATTTCAGTAGTATAACGCTTTTGACCGGTTGTTTTATCTGCCCAGTCGCGAGTTTGTAAGCGACCTTCAATATAGACCTTTGAACCTTTGTGTAAATATTGACCACAGATTTCGGCTAATTTTCTCCAGGCAACAATATTATGGAATTCAACTCGCTCTTGTCGTTGGCCAGAAGGATCATTCCAAAAGAAGTTAGTAGCAACTGAGAAAGACGCAACAGTTGCACCATTAGCGGTTTGGCGAACATCTGGATCTCGGGTGATATTACCGATGATCATGGCTTTATTAAGATTCATATATTTTTGTGCCACTTGAAAGGAAGTGGCTTAATAATAATTATAGTAAGTTACTAGCATCAATGATCTTATCAAATTCTTGATCAAGATCTTTCAAGTCAGCTCGTTTATCATCAGCCGTTTCGGTGTTTTCGGTCGGTGTATTTTCAGCTGTTTCAGCAGCTTTACGGCGAGCTGCGATTTTTTTAGCAATTTCTTCTTCAGCCTGTAGGTCGGCCGCAGTTTTCAAACGCTTTTTAATAACCTGATGACGCAAGATGTCATTTGAAAGTCGTAAACGATTAGTTAACTCTTGTAATTTTGGACCATCAAGATTAAATTCAATTAGATGGTAGTAGCCATGACGGAAGCCATCAATATCGTAAGCAAGCTTTCGCTTACCCCAGTATTCTTCACTCGTAATTTGACCCCCGTAATCAAGGATCATTTTTCCAACACGGGCACGAATAGGTTCTACTTCGGTCTCGCTGAATTTATTTGAAAATAAGCATAACAATTCGTAATGCGGAATGTCGGATGATTTAGATTTTGACATAAATGCTTTAAATAATAAAAACCTCCCGGTATTCAGTCTCGACTTCGACAAGTCAGAGACAACCTTGGAGGGTTAAGAGAATACCTGTACTGGAGCTCAAAGTGGCTACAGTATTCAATCAAATGATTGAATGTGGGAAAGGTGTTAAATTGTCTTTAGACTATATGCTTTTTTATTAAGCTTGTCAAGAGTTGACAGAGACCCTTAGCAAAGGTAGATTAAAGTAAAATTATCTTAAAAAATAAAATAGGGAGTAGTATTATGAGTTCGACAAAGAAAAAAGACATAATAGATTTTTTAATTAGTGCCTTAGAAGCGTGTCCCACCCCGGTGGACTACAATAAGCAGCTGGTGCAGGTATTAAGGAAAATGAATAAAAAAATAAAGGATCTTGAAAAAGAGTTGGATAAAAAAGCAAAGAAAATGCCTGTTATTGGACCTAGCCCAGACGTTATTGATAATTAAGAAACGAATAAGCCACTGCATTAAGCTCCAAGTAGTTGGGGCTTTTATTTTATTTGAAAATCATGATATGGTTGGTTTATGAAATACTTTTTTGTTCTCGGAAATCATCCCACCCTCTCAATCGCGGAGTTATATGGAAAATTATCAATTACATCAGGGCAGTATCTTGCTCCTGATATTTTTGTGGCGGAAATAGAAGAAAATATTGAGGCTAGAAATCTAATAAAAAGTATTGGTGGAACGATTAAAATTGGGAGGATTATTGAGACATTGTCTAATAAATCCAATGATATTTTTGAAGCTAGCTTAGAATCATTTGCTCAGGTTAAGAAAACGGGCAAGTTTAATTTTGGTATATCGTTATATGGAAATGCCAAAATAGATGGAAAGCGAATTGGTTTAGCATTAAAACAAGAATTAAAAAACCAAGGCGTGAGTTGTCGATTTGTGGTTAGTCGTGAAAAAACATTATCCAGCGTAGTTGTTGAGCAAAACAAATTATTAACTTCTGGGCAAGAGCTAGTATATATTGTTCAAGGATCAAATATAATATTAGGGGTAACTGAGGCAGTACAATTATTTAAAGAGTTATCGGCGCGTGATTATGGTCGCCCAGCTCGTGATGATCGGTCTGGGATGTTGCCACCAAAGTTGGCTCAAATGATGATAAATATGAGTGGGGTGAAAAAGAAAGATATGTTATTAGATCCATTTTGTGGATCGGGGACAATTTTAACAGAAGCAATGCTAATGGGTTATGAAAATATTATTGGTAGTGATATTTCTAGTAAGGCGATTGAAGATACCAGAAAAAATATTACGTGGACCCTGGAAAAGACTCATAATAAGACGAAACCAAAATTACAAGTTACGGATGCCCGCCAGTTGTCAAAGTTTATTAAAAAAGAGTCTGCTACAGTGATTGTAACAGAAACTTATTTAGGTCCCCAGCGTGGTGAAATCGATTTTAAAAAAGTTTCAGGTGAATTAACTAGTTTGTATAATCAAACAATTAAAGAAATATTTTTTGTTTTAAAAAAAGGTGGTCGAGCAGTTATTGCTTTACCCGCTTTTATAATCGCTGGTCGTCCAAAATTATTATCAATTGAAATTAAACCATTTCGTCCGGTAGACATCATACCGGCAGATATCCATATACAAACGGGTATAACTGAAAGAGGAACCTTCTTATATGGTCGACCTGATCAGAGAGTGTGGCGTGAAATAATTATTTTGGAGAAATAAAAGAAACCTCCAGGATTTCTTTTGATTGAAATCATTAAGAGTGTTTCTAATGTTTACTTGCTTTAGCAAGTAGTTTTGAAATACTCCTATCTGGAGGTTTTAAAATGCTCTCTGACGGATTTATCAGGATAAATATGTTTGAATGAAAGGAGAACAAAAACATTATTTAAGATAAACCCGGTCAGAAAGACCAGTACTGAGGTCTATTAATTTGAAAGGGCAAGTTTCAAGAAATTCGACCAAACAGTACCAAATATTACTAATTTTTAATGTCGTTCTTAACCAAAGGTAGAGAATTTTTTTCTTAGCCGATGGATTAAGAACGACTGATATTCTGTATTTAAAACTTTAACCATATCTTGGGAATATTTTCCAAGAAAATTATATGGATTTGGGGCTCAGTTTTAAGCTACAGATGATAAGAAGATAATATAGCATGGCTAATTTCTTGTCAAGGCTATTCTAGGAGTTTACAAGGAAGTTACAGACATTACCGTCTCGGAGAATATATTCTTTACCTTCGGTTCTAATAAGTCCCTTTGATTT
>DAORIW010000011.1:0-28321 GCA_035438725.1 bacterium
CCAAATAATTGTGTCTGAACAATATCGGGTTTTTCCTTGGAAATAACCTGCTTGACGGCAAAAAGCAATTGCAAAAGTCTAATAACTCCTCCAATAACAGGGGCGTTAATTCGCTTTGATCGGTTTACTCGTATTATTTTTATTGAGTGCTCTTCTAGCTCCGGTAACCATATTTCCGGATCTGTCCCCTCTTGATTAAATAAAAGTATTAAAACCTCATAACGAGTCTTATCCAAACCAATTGAGAGATCAACGATCATTCGTTCCGCTCCGCCGGTTTTCAGCCAGGGAGTAATAAACATTATTTTAGTTTTTCTCGGATTCATGTTTTTCTTTTAATTCAATTAATTTAACACACGTCAGAGTCAGAGCAATCGGTAACCACACCTTTCCCTTATAATATGAAGTATTAAAAACTTGGTATAAAAATCCACCCAAACTGCCAATCGCTAACGGAAGTAATAGATCTTGATAAGCAGGATACTTTTTTACTGCTTTAAAAATTAAACGAAAAATAATAACTATAATAGTTGCAAAGGTAATCACTCCAAAGAGCCCGTTTTCTAACAGAATCTTTTGCCAAACACCATGCGAGTCTTGAGCTTCTCCATACTTGGCTCGATAACGAATATTATTGTCTACTTCATAGAGAAATCGTCCCGTTCCAGCACCAAATACTGGTTTTTCTAAAAATGATTTCCAGGCAATTTCTGTTAAAAGTAAACGACTGTCAGTTGAACTGTAATTTCTGTCTTGCAACTTATCCATTTTTAAAATCAATGGCGTCAAAAGAACAACGCCGATAAAAAGAGTAATTAACGTTTTAACAGTATTAGTTTTTCGTATATATAAGAATATACCTATTTGAATAGCAAATACAATCCAGGCAGTACGGGCTAAAGTCATAATTCCTGCCAAACTAATAAAAATAAAAATAATATATAAAATCCGTCGAAGTGATAGAGATTTTGTCCAATAAATTAAGGCTAAGACAAAAAAATTAACGACTAAGAAATATTCAGCTAAAAGGTTATGATTAAATCCCAAAGGATAGATATTAAATAACATAATTCCCTGAACACGAAAAAAGTCATTATTTATATACTGATAAAATAACGTACTCAAGCCTAGCCCTGCCGTAATTACTCCGGCTAAACCAAGGAAAATAATTGCTTTTTTTAAAATATCGAAACTAGTCACGACACTATACGGCATAGAAACGTATACTAAATAAAAGAAAATAATTCCCCGGAAAGCATACCATGCGGAGTCTAATATAGTCGGACTTAAAAAACTAGAAACTATTGTTGAAATGAAGAAGAATATAAAAGGCAAAAAAACTGGAAACTTTAAAATTGATTGTTTTGATTTGCTAAACAAATAAAGATATATAACTCGAATATAAAATCCAATTAAAACAATTAAAGAAATAAAATCAATAAATTGAAAATCAAGTTTACCAACTGCAATTTCCCAACCAACTACTGGAATAAAAAAAGCCATTACATATAAACCGACTTGAGGTGCCAGAGCTGTAATTGCTATCGCTATCCCAAATAACAAAACACCAATAGTCATTTGACTATCAATATTTATTGCTAATAAAGAAATAAAACTAATAATAGAAGCAATGCTAAGTATAAAAAAAGCCAAAGTTTCGCGAGAGGATGAGGAAATTTTTTGATTCATAATTCGTCAATGTAATTATTTTAATATAACATAAAGTATAAAAAAAGTCAAATATTAGGTAAAAAAAGAGGGTGTTTCTTATAAAGAAACACCCAAATAGACATAAGATCGAATTAATTATCAGGAACTCTTTCCTCAAATTTATAAGTCGGATTGAATTCCAGTTTGAAATTCCAACTTCCGTCTTTTGTTGGAACTACTCCCGGACTATCGGGCGAAAGGTGAAATGGATTTCCAGGTGCTGAATTTACCGCTTCATGTGTTAAGTACTTATCGTACACAACACCCTCCCAACTTACGGTGTCAACAATGATACAGAATTCTATAATGTTCGCCCTTTGGTTTAAAGGCTTACAGAAATAAAAACTTCTACTACCGTAGGAATAAGATGGAACTTCTATTCCGCGTGGATAAATTATCCAATCATTATTTACGCCCTTATACCTCGCATATTGACCGAAAGTCTTTACCCCCCGACTATCAACAAACAGCACTTTATCACCAGCTGCATCCTCGCCGAATCCATACCATGGCAAATTTGCTGCTAAATCCACATTCTCAATTGTGGATGTTGTTGTTGTTGAGTCGGTTTGCGCTATGCAATCAATGCTTATTACCGTAAGGAAGACTAACATTAAAATTTTTGCTATCATCTTTTTAGTTTTTTTTTGATTTTTGAAATTATTTTTTTTCTTTGTTACCTGCTGTTTGGTTATTTCTATTTGTTAACGCATCCGCAAGCTCTTTATAAACATCGTTCCAGGGTTTTTCCTCGATTATCGAAAAATTTGAGGAAAGTTTTGGATTTTTTGGATAGCGCGGAACAACCATTGTATTTCTGTTTATAAGCAGGTTCTCACTCGGACAATATTTTTCCAATATACCGTTCTGCTTGTAACACCATATTATGTAACCGGACTCATCCGCATATGGATCAACTTCAACATAATAGTTGTTTGCATCTGATTTAATGGTAACCCGTTCAAATAGCATTTGTTCGGAAGAAGTTGTTGTTCCTAAAAGACATTTGCTTGAATCCCAGTGTAACTCATTGAACCAATGTTTCTTGTGAAATAAGATAAGCTTTGTCTTATCCGCGTTGTAGAAAGCTCCGAACTCTGCATCAGTTATTCCGTCAGTTAGGTAAGATAGACTTGTTCCATAATTAAACCCACGCTGATGTAATTCATTCCAATAAAGTCCCGGGGGCTGATGCCTTTGTGAACTTTGTTGATTGGTATTTCCGGACACAGAACTGGATGGCACTGATGGATCTGTATTTTTTTTGGTTTGTGCTTCCATTGTAGTATCCTTTTTGGCATCATTGCAGCCATTGGCATTAAAGGATATCCACATCGCTGTCATGAATAACAGCGATAAAACGATTCTTAAGTTTTTCATTTTTTTTGTTTGTTTTATTTTTGAAAAATATGTTTTTTAATCTTGTAATTCTAAAGAATGAGCCTAATAATTTGGCCTAAGTTTATTGAACCAGTAATGCTATTTACCGCTGAACTTGTTTTGCTATCTTTCCCAGTTGGAAAAATTATTCCTCCCTGCAAAGACGCAAGTGTTCCGTAGTAATACAATTCAGTGTAAATATTCATACCGACTTGATTCTTTTTTCCTTCAGCTGAAAAATTATCAGCTAAAGAAAATCCAAAAACCAAAAATGAAGCTTGTGTTCCTAAAATTTCTCTTAATGAAAAAGCTTTTACTTTTTGTCGTAATTCAATATAAAATGATTCACGACTTGCTGCTTCTTGTTTCAATAAGCTATTACCAAAAAATACTGAAATTGTTGAATAAAACTGTTTCTGGTAATGAGTTGATAATGTAGTGGTTGAATAGTAAAGATTTTTTTTTCTGTTTGTAAAATCTAAAAAAAGATCTATAAATCCAACCCAATCACTTTGTGTGTTTGAATATTTATTTATCCTGCCTTCCTCTCTCATATACTTTGTCCCAAAATTTGCAACAAAACCCGTATATGAAGTATTTTTTTTTGTGGCAAGGTAGGAAATAAATCCTCCGAACTCACGGCCGATAGTTTTATATTGGTCAGTATTAGAACTGTAACAACCTTCTGAATAACCTATTATTACTCCAAGACCCCATTTATTATCCCGAACAATAGTTTGTAGATTCAGGCCTTTTGTGAGATCTCTTTTATTAAAATAGGTACCTCCCGATATAAACATATCAAACGGGGTGACTGTACTGCTAACAGCTGTTTGAGCGTAAGTATCACCGATACTTACTATTACAAACAACAAAAACAAAATTAGTTTTTTCAAAATTTTTTCTCCTTATTTTTTTAATTATTTGTTTTGTTAAAAAACTTTCCGTATTTCTTTAATCCACAATACTACCCTAAAGAAATCAATATGTCAAGAAAGGCTTGAGGGTAGTTTCTAGACTAAATTAATCTATAATATTATGCATATTCCCCTGTCGGAGAATCAAATTAGGATCATTTACTTCCTCTTCAGGAATATATTCTTTCTGATAATTCATAGAAACCGTCGCTCGGTTACCATAAGGACTTATAGGATCACGGGAATACTGGGTTTGAGGTATTGGCGATGGTGTTCTCTGTTGATAACCAGCCTGATTTTGCAAGGAAGCGTTGAAATTAGGAATATGGGACTGAATAATATTTTCAAAATCTAGTGAATGTTGCTTTTGCTGAGAGTAATTTTCTGGAAATATATAAACATAAATTAAACCAGTCATAAATCCAAGCATTAAAGCTAAACCAAAAGTTACAGGAATATTAGGTTTTACTGGAAAAGATGAGGTAACTGGCTGGTCAATAAGACGGACTTTAACCGCATCACCCGCACCATCATAAGCTCCATGCTGAGTCATCAATACATAGTTTACTGCACCAGCAATTTTTTCAGCCTCAGAACGATCAGGATGAAAAACACTAATAGCAATAATTCCGGTATCATTAACACTTCGGGCACTAACTGTTTTACCCCATTCTTTAATCTGATCTCGAGAATTAGTACCGAAATAAGCCGAATTAATCCCAGGGCTGCTACTCATAACCTTTGTATAAAATGAATTTGAACGAATAACACTGACCAAAACACTTGATAAGTGTTCGGTTGATTTTGAAGCAGTATAAGCATCCAAGCTCCCTTGATTCTCCTGAACAACTAATAACTGGGAACTTGAGCTATATTTGAATTTTTGCACAGCCACCACGGCTACGCCAATCAAAACAAATAAAGAAATGATTCCGAGGATCACTTTCCGCTTTTTGCGAATTAAAGTAATGAATTCATGAAATTCCATAGAAAAAGCTAATCATTTAAGATAATCAATAGTTATAGCATATTGAATAAATAATGTCAAGAGATGACGAATTAACACTTAAATGAACAGTTAAAAAATGATTTTCCTAACAAAAAAGGGCTTTATCCCTTTTTTAAATATTAAAGTTGTAAAATATAGCTTAAGTTAAATTAAAGAAATTACCTTGATCAATAACAACAATCTTTTTACCCTCCAAAACGCTATATAGAAAGACATCAGTTACCTGGCGACGGTAGCGAAAATCTTCTTCGCTTAAAACAGTGTAATTTACCTCGTTAACCAACTCTTCTTCTAAAAGCTTAATCAGTTTAGCGACCTTATTTTTATCAAAATTACCTACAATCAACATATCGACGGGTGACTGTTTCTCATTAATAAATAAACCGGACAGTATCAAGACTTTAATTGTTCCTAATTTCTTCAGCTTATTTGTGAAATCCTTTTCGCAAAGAATCTGGGCCTTGATAATTAATTCTCTAATTTCATTGTAGAGAACAAACTCTCGATTAGCTTGATAATACTTACGATCATTTTTACTGCCTTTTTCTTCAATCATTCCCTCTTCGCCTTCCCCCCCTTGACGGCTTTCCAATAACTCAAGCGTTTCTAAATTCTCAAGTTCACGACGAACAGCGCTTAATTGTAAATTTAAATGTCGAGAAATTTGTCGTATGTAATATGAATTATCGGGATTTAGTAAAAATAATTTTAATATTTTAACACGAGCCGTAGATCCAAATAGTTTAGCTAACATATATTAATAATTTTTCTTAAACTTTATACAAATGTTACCTTTTAAGATATTCCAAGAAGATATATTTATTCGTTTATCATACCACTTACTTACTATGTTCAATAGAGGAAAACGAGACAAATAAGCAATAGTAAAAGAAAAATAATCAACCTGCTCTAGAATAAATCCAATATTTTCTGCCTTTTCAATAAATTCTAGAATATTTTTATAGGCATAAACCGTTTTATAGGCTCGCTCGCCTCGATTTTTTTTGTCTCCTCTTAATAGTTGATGAAACCATAGTGGGGAAAATTTAGATAGGATAAATTCCGGGGCTCGTGGATTAGGACTAGTTAATACTAGAATACCCCCTGGTTTTAGAATTCTTTGAACTTCACGTAAAGCTTGATCAATATGTTCGATATGTTCAAATACATAATTTGCAAAGGCAATGTCATATCTCAAAGAAGGAATAATCTTCATATCTTCTATGGATGCCTTAAAACACTCACCTACATATTCCTTGTGTATATAACAATCTTCAATATCAACTCGATCAGCAGTAAATATATTACCATGTTCAACTAATCTATCTTCAACAACCGTACTATTTGAAGCACCGAGGTTTATAATGAGAGGCAAAGCTTCTTCTATCTTAATACTTTTCAAATGATTTGAAATTATATCAATTAATGAAAGTAAGGCTGGAGAGTACATAGGCAGGAAAAGTATTGATTTTTATTGATTTTTATCGTATAATATTATGGAATAGCCGTCAAATGAATTTTCCTTCCTATGAGTTATAAAGTCGCCCCTTTAACCGTAAATCCTAAGCAAAAATCCAGTTTCATAAGCAAGGCTTTTGTCAGTCAGCCGTCAGCAGAAGAAGAGCTTCTGGTCGGACGGCTTTTCGTTTTAATGGAGATTGACCAAAGCCGAGCTGATGATTTTGCCTTAGCAGATTTCATTGTTAAAGAAATTTATCGCTACTATTACGAAAACGAGCAATTTTTCTTGCGCGATAAAATCGCCAACCTTAAAATTGATTATATTTTTGAAGCAGCATTAACTAAACTCAATCGCGGTATTGCCGAATTTTTAGAAGCGCAGAAGATGGATTTCCGAGACGGTAGTTTAAATATCGTTATTGGTGTCCTTCATAAAAATCGCCTGTTATTTTCTGAAACTGGTCACAGTAAGGCTTTTTTATTATACCGGCCAAAAGCTACAACCGGCCAAATACTTCAAGATTTTAATCTTCTAGATATTTCAGAAAAAACTGAAGACCCAACTCAAGAATTAAGTAATTATAATAAATTATTCGCTAACGTCATTAATGGTGCAATTCCGGCCGGTGGTTACTTTTTATTTTGTAATGAGGCGGTCCTCGAATATCTTTCCAAAAAACAATTGACCGATATTATTTCAACGCTTCCACCAACAAGTGCCGTAGAGCAAATGAAAAATCTATTGGAGCAAACTAATGCTTTTGTTCCCTTCTTTGCCTTGATTGTTAAAAATACTACCGGAGAAGATCGATTTGCCGAAAATCCTGCCATCTCTCTACCGCCTTTGGCGGTTACCGGAAATATGGGCGGCGGACGTGTTTCAGTTGATCAGTTTAATACTACTCAAGAACGAACCGAAGAATTATTAAGTCCCTCCGGAATGATAACGGTGAAAAAATGGTTAGCAAAATTAAAACCCGCTTCATCAAGTCTAAAAACCTATGCTCAAAATAAAGCCCGACAACTTAATAATTCAGCTGGACGTTTAAAAGTCAAAAATGAAAAATTAGAAATAGGAAAAAAGGTTTTTGATATTTTCAAAGTTTTTAGTCTCTTAATTATTGATGGTTCAAAAACTATTTACTCTCTCTTTACTGATCCACGTATCCAAAAAGATATTGTTACTACTACTAAAAACCTAGCAATTAAAACTGTCAGTAATCTTCGTAATTGGATCAACAACTTCCGACGTTTAACCCCTAAGCATAAAATTCTTCTTTCGTTAATTACTGTTTGTCTACTTCTTTTTATTGGTAATCTCGTCTACTCCACAATTACTGCCAGACAAAAAGCCGAAATAGCTCAACTGGCGGAAACCAAAACTACTTTCGAACAAAAAGAAAATCAACTCGAAGCCAGTTTGCTCTATAACAATACTGATGGCGCTAAACAAATCCTTAAAGATATGGAGGCAATCATTGCTTCGGTTCCCTTGAAAACCGAAACCGAAAAAAATACCGCGGCCGACTTAACTAATCGATACAATACTAAATTAGATAAACTTTTCGTAACTACACGCCTCGACAAACCAACAGTTTTTACCGAATTACCCGCCAGTGGTGAGAATATAACCTTAGTAAATAGCGATCTGTTTGTCGGAGACGCTCAAAATAAAACTCTCTATCTTATTAGTCCTGATAAGACAGTTACCCCTATCATTAACGATACATTCTCGGGTACAAATCTTCGAACAGTCAACGATGGCTCAGACCTATATCTCTGGGATAGTGTTAATTTATTTGCCTATGGTCCAGCCGATAAATCAATCAGAATTATGACCATCACAGACAAACCGATTGTTTCTGCCCTTGGTGTTTATAATTCTCGCCTATACGTTGCCTCGGAAACCAGGAATACTATTTATCGATTCAATCAAGATAAGCGAAGCTTTAGTTTTTCTAATCGTCAAGAATGGCTTAAAGAACCTTTGAATTTAAAGAATATTTCCAGTTTGAGCATTAATGGTAAAATTTTCATGATTGCCGATAATCAACTTCAACGCTTTAATGCTGGAAAAAAAGATAGCTTAACCCTCGAAGAAGCTTCCCCAGCGCTTGAAGCTCCCACTGAGTTAGTAACCAGTATCGATCAAAGCTTAATTTTTATGATGGAGCCAAAGAATAAACGAATCGTAATCTATAGAAGTGACGGAAAATATAAATCTCAATATACCTCTGAGAGTTTTAATAATTTACATGGCCTAGCGGTTAGTGAGGATAACAAAAAAATGTTCATCTTAAATGATAAGACGATTTACGGAGTAGATATAAAATAATCTTACTTTTGAGCTAGTATTTTAATACCTAAAAGTATTCTAATCGGCAAAAAACGTGCCACTCTTTTTCTTATAAAGAAAGGAAGTAATTCTAATATATTTTCAACCACGACTATTAATCGATATGGAAATTCAAAAAAGTAGCCTTTAGTCCCTAACAAAAACGTACATTTTCTAAAACCGACATTTTTTAATATTTCTACTAATTCCGAAACAGTATATTCTTTTAAATGAAAGCCAGTGGCCACTTCATCAAAATATTGTGAAACATCATGAGGTCCGGAAATTCTATTAGGAGTAATACATAAATACTTTCCCCCTTTTTTCAGAGCTAGATAAATAGCTTTTAATTGTTCATAAGCGTCTTCGGGGTGAAGATGCTCCATTAACTGATTAGAGTAAGCAAAATTAATACTTGCTTGTGGCACTGGTATATTAGTACCATCAGAGATGATAAGTTTAAAGTTTTGAGGAGACTGGGAATTTTTTGTTACTTCAGTAGAAACATCTACGGCATAGACAAATTTTACACATTTAGAAACAGCAAACGAAAGAATGCAATTTCCGGGCCCAATTTCTAAAAAAGTAATATCTTTATTCAAATAAGGACCCAACATTTTTAAATAATTTTTTAATTCAGAGCTTGAAAGTTTTCGCTGTAAAGGTAATAAGTAAGAAACTTTACTATAAACTTCGTTATACGTATCGTTATATAAATTCTTTCTTTCAGAAACACTAGCTTTACGTAACTGATTAGAAAGTTTCTTTTCTAGCTCATAATGAGCCTTTATCTGATCAAAAGGAATGTTGAGTTTTCTCATATAGTATATGTAAGACTTCCCTATCGTACGTGATTAACCCTAAAAAATCAAATAATCTAAAACAAAAAATAGCCCGAAGGCTATTTTTTATTATCTAAGATTTATAAAGTACTTATTTCAAAGTAACTTTTCCACCAGCTTCTTCAAGCTTAGCTTTCATCTTTTCAGCGTCTTCTTTCTTAACGCCTTCTTTAACTACCTTAGGAGCACCGTCAGCAACGTCCTTAGCTTCTTTCAAGCCAAGTTCAGGCATTACTTCACGCAACGCCTTAATAACGGCAATCTTATTAGCGCCGGATTCTGTTAATTCAACATCAAAGCTTTCCTTTTCAGGAGCAGCCTCAACGGCGGCGGCTGGGCCGGCCATCATCATAGCAGGAGCAGAAGCAGAAACACCAAACTTCTTTTCTAAAATCTTAACTAATTCAGCCAAGTCAAGAACGGTCATTTTTTCAATACCGGCAACGAGGGTCTGAAATTTTTCTGGAACGACAACTTCAGCGTCGTCATTTTTTACTTCTTCGGACATATATTCTTAGTTATAAGGTTAATAAAGTCATAAAGTTTATAAGATACGTAGGTGATTATAAAATTCTATTTAAGAACTTTATAACTTTACGAACTTAATAACTTATTTTGTTTCTTGGATTGCGGAAAGTACTCGAACGAGTGATCGTAAATTACCAGCCAAGACATTAACAAAACCGGAAACCGGAGCGTTAATTGAACCAAGAATTTGAGCGTATAATTCTTGCTTCGATGGTAATGTGGCTAAAGCTGTAACAGCCGAAGCGTCGATGTAGCGATGTTCAAGAATACCACCTAAAAATTCAACCTTGCCTTCATTCTTCTTTTTAAAATCAGCAATGACCTTAGCGGCCGAGACCTCATCGCCATAAGCGAACGTAACGGCAACCTGTCCATCAAGTTGAGCATTTTCTGATCCCTCGATGTTCAATTCAGTCAAAGCTCTTTTAAGCAACGTCTTTTTAGCGGCATAATATTCACTATCCTTTTCGCCTAAGGCGACACGGAGAGTTTCATTATCTTTCACACCCAAACCAGTAAAACTTGTGAAAACAACCGATTTGGCTTTGCCGAAACGGGCTGTTAAATCACGCGAAATCTCTTGCTTTTGTTGTTTTGATTTAGGCATACAAAATTGGGAATATTTTCTTTAGACAAAACTAAAGAAAAATAAAAAAACTGCGACCTTTACAGTCCCAGATAGATATCTATCCAAGCCTTAAACGCTTGGATACATGTCTCGGCAGGACTTAGTGATTGCCTGCTGTCTAGGACATATCCAGATTATCATCACTTTTCACACCTGTCAAGGCTTCGTTTACTTTAAATACTTAGCCTTAGCAGTATTATGTTCATCCAATGTTTTACTAAATATTGTCTCACCATTATCTGGTCGACTTAAAAAATAGTTATAATCAGTCTTTGTTGGGTTAAGAGCTGCTTTAATTGAGCGCAAACCAGGATTACTAATCGGTCCAGGTGGTAACCCTTGGTGCTGATACGTATTATAGGGTGAAACAATTTGAGTATCTTCGTATGTATATTGAACCTTATTTACTCCAAGAATATAAGCTAAGCTAGCACATGACTGTAAAGCCTGTCCGACATTAATACGATCCCAGAAAAGTCCGGAGACTACTTTCATATCCCCTTCTGTTCGAACTTCTTTTTCTAATAACGAGGCCATCGTCACAATTTGATGCAAGGTGAACCCTTTACTCTTTATTTCCTGACGTAATTCAGCAGTTACTTTGATCTCAAAATTTTCAAGCATTTTTTTAATTAAATCCTCAGCCGTAAAATTCTTGTAGACCCGATACGTATCGGGAAATAAATAGCCTTCAAGCGTCGCATTTTGAGGAAGCTCTCGTAAGAAAGAAAAAGAGGCTAAAGATGGTGGTAAATTTTTAATTTGAGTTTTAGCTAAATTTAAAAATGTATCATCTTTAATATAGCCACTTGCCATTAACTGTGCCTGCATTTCTTTAGCAGTTAAGCCTTCACGAAATAATACTGTTACTTCTCTCGATAAAGATTTACCGGTTGATAAATCACTTATTAATTGGCGAGTGGAAGTATTTGAGTTAAACTGGTATTCACCAGCTTGTATTTTCACCGCTGAGTGTTTGTATAAATAAATTTTTACTGCTAAAGGCGAAATAATAAATTTCTTTTCTTTAAGTTTAGAAAGAATCGAATCAGTTTTTTCACCAGAAGAAATAGTTAAAAGCTCCTGACTATTATTTTTAGAACGAAAACCTAGAGCATTTTGATACCAAATTACCCCAGCAACAAAAAAGGTTGCAATTAAAATTAGACCGATTATAAGAGATTTTCTAGACATAGTATCTAGCGCGGTTTAAAATTATCATTTATACTAATATCAGTATAACATATTCATTTTCTTTATGTCTTTTATCTATATTATAGTTCCGCTGATAGCAGTTTTTATTGCACAAATTAGCAAATTTTTTATACCCAGGAATCGGCTTAAACCCACCTTGAAAAACTTATTAGCTTATTCTGGGATGCCCTCCAGTCACGCCGCCGTTACTGTTTCTTTAGTTACTATTATTGGATTAAAGTTAGGCATTGATTCACCTATATTCGCCATATCCGCTCTAATGTCCTTTTTGGCCTTACGCGATGCCTTAGGAATCCGACAGTATATTGGTCGTCAAGGAAAAATAATTAATGAATTAGTAGAAGATTTAAACGAAGACAAATATCTCGATGATCGGTATCCACAGTTAATCGAAAAAGTTGGACATACCCCAAAACAAATTCTCGTCGGCAGTAGCATTGGTTTACTGGTAGCAATTATTTTTTATTACCTAAGCTAATTTTCAATACATACCGTCGCCTGATTATAGTCAGACGATTTTTTATTTCTCTAATCAAGATCAATCGGTGGACTTCCCGCTCTTACACATTTATGACGATAACAAACATCAGTACCTAAACAGGTTCCACAACTATGACCGCACCCATCGGTTCCACATTGACGTCCCGTACACGTGGCACAATTATTAACCTGACATAATGGCGAACCGATCGCTTTGGCTTGAATAAAACCGGATTCCGTAATTCCGCAAAAACGATAGGTGTTTTCATCACTCTTATACTGGTAGTAATAAGCGTAACTAGGTTTTCCTAAATTATTAGGCAGAGTTAAAGGATTTGAGCCGCCTGAATATTCTTTAGCAACTTCATTCCAGCAGGTAACTGGATCATATCCTGGAGTAGAGACAGCTAGACAGGGGCCTAACATGTTAAGGGGGTCAATCGGTAATTCACCAGCCATTGCTGTCTTAAAAGTAGTTTGCCAACTCGGCCAAGTTGAAACCGTACGATTCGTTAAATAACTCCCACGAGGCAAACTCGGATACGTTCCTTGGGTGAGATTAAATTTTTCTAAACGATCTTTAGTTGTTCGTAAATCAGCTAAACGACGAACATCTCGAATAATCGCCGATTTTTTATTTAAACAATATTCACTTGAAGGACAATCGCTATCCAATAAACAAGCTTTGGTATTTGTTTGACTGCACACGGCAGTCGACTGACAGATACCATCAAGTCCAATTCCAAGATCAGTCAAAAGAGGTTCACACTCGTCATCCTCAGAGCATAATTTAGTAAAATCATTTGCACAATTTTTTATATCACTATTAAATTTCCAAAACTGAAGTAATTGTCCAAAAATATCAGTCGTCGAGGGCTCTGGCTCCTGGTTATAAGAAATAATATAAATATTGGTATATAACTCTGGTAAAGGAGAGGCAATACAAACTCCATCTGCCCACACCGTTTTAGTAAATCTCTCTAAAAATGAAAGAGAATTTTTCGGTAACGCACTCACTCCCCCAGGGCAATCACGATTTGTCAAACAAATTATACTCTCACTACCCGTACAACGCTTAACCTTAACAACTTTAGCCGAATTGACATACACAGTTCGTCCGTCACGTACCGCTTCATAACCATCAATAATAGCTGATTGCGGTGAGCCTTTGATTTTAATATTAACGTTATACCATTGTAGTGGTGAATAATGTTCAGGATTTGGTACCACTCGCAATCCAATTGCATCACGACTAATGACATTATCCTGGGCCAACGCAAAGAACGGGCTTAACAGTCCAATGGTTATACACACTAGAAAAAGATAGAACCAATCTCTCATAACTATATTATACATCATTTTTGACATTTTTCGCACCAATGAGTTCCTCGACCAGCCACACGAGTTTTTCGTAATGAATTTTTACAAACAACACAGGGTCTACCGCCTCGGCCATAAACTTTTAAATGCTTTATAAAGTTACCGCGCTGACCAGAAGTATCAATAAAATTACTAAATGTTGTTCCTCGTTCTTTAATAGAATGGCGAAGAATAATAGGAATTGATTGCCAAAGCTTTTTTATTTCTAATGGTTTAAGCGATTTCACCCGACGAGTCGGACGGATCTGACTTCGAAACAAAACTTCATCAACATAAATATTACCAAGGCCCGAGAGATGTTTTTGATCAAGAAGTACTGCTTTAATGAGGGCCCGACGACGCCGACTCAGCATTGTTTTAAAAAATATTAATGTAAAGTCTTTTTCTAAGGGTTCAATCCCAACACTCGCTGACATTTTTTGAAACTCTTCAAGGTTTACTAATTTTACCCAACCAAACTTTCTTAAATCATTAAAATAAAGCTTGCCCTTACTGGTAAAAGAAAATACTAACCGAGTAAACCTATTTGGTACACTAACACCCGTTGACTTTATCGGATGACCGCCGGCAATAAATCTATTTTTATGGACATAGATTAATTGGCCAGTCATTTTTAGATGAAAAACTATTAAACCAAGATTAGTTTCAATAACAAGCATTTTAGCCCGTCGAAAAACTTTTTTAACGCGCGCACCAACTAATTGCTTTTTAAACTGTTGATAAGGGGTATGGAGGATCTTACTCTTATCAATCAGATCAATTTTAGAAATTACTTCACCACGTAATACTGTATCTAAATCATTGGCAATGGTTTCCACTTCAGGTAATTCTGGCATATATTCACTAACGACGGGCCATGAGGCCAGTTTGGGCACCAAATTGGCCAACAACGGCCGATGAGTTTTTAGCCGCTAATGCTAAGGCTTTTGCTTTATTACCCTGAAATATTTTCAAACCAGCGACATAGCTTGCCCCAAAAGCATCACCAACTCCGGTCGTATCCACTACTTTTCTTACTTTAATAATTTTCTGTTGATATATCTTCTGTCCATCATACAGCATGCTACCTTGCTCACCATTTGTAATAATCACAGTTCCAAAAACAAATTTCTTTAACGAACGTAGTAAAAATTTTATATTATTCAAAGAAGAGGCTCGGGCATTTCCGGATGCAGAACTAACTAATTCAATTGCTTCATCTTTATTACAAATGAGCACTTCCGTTTTCTCTAAAAAGGGCGTTAAGGCTTTCAAACCCGCCATAATTTGCAGACGACCCGGATTCCAAGCGACTAATTTTGCATTTGAGAAAACTGCCTTCAAGACAGGCTGCCAATCCTCTGATAAAGAAGTTAGGTAAATCCATTCGGTCTTTTTTATTGCCTGAAGTTGATGAGAATTGAGTTTTAAAAAATCATTCGCGCCGCGATGAGTAAAAACAATGTGATCATTACCAGGTTTTACTAAAATAAAAGAAACACCAGTCTGAGTTTGATCATTAATTTCTAATAAGTTAGTTCTGACTCGATTTTTTAATAAATTATGAACTAAATTACGTCCACGGCTATCATGACTCACGACCCCAATAATTGCGGATCGAAAACCTAGTCGAGAAAAAGCTACGGACGCATTAGCTGCTCCCCCGCCCGATGCACAAGTTACTTCAGGAACACCAATTTTTGCTCCATATTCAAAAGCCAGCATTTTTTTATGCAGTAAATCCTTCTGATTATTAATCATCAGATAATCATCAACGGTAAAAAAAACATCCTCCGTTATGCCCCCAATCGTTATAACATTATATTTAGTTCTCATACTATCGATACTCCTCAAGTGTAACAATTTTTGTAAAAATTTCCTGACCCCGCTGAATTTTCAATCCTATTTTTTTTCCAGGGGTAAATTGATTAACAATTGAAGACAAAGGTAGACGTTCATCAAGCGCTCGACCATCAACTTCAAAAATAATATCGTTTTCTATTAACCCCGCTTTGTCGGCCGGTGAACCAGGCACGATTGCCACTTCTCCTTCTTCGTCACCAGGAGTAATTAAAGCACCTGTTGTTCTCACTAACTGTTTTTCATCAGCTAATTCAGGAGTAATCATAAAAAAACGAAGTCCGAGGTACGCCCGGCGAATTCGCTCGCTTGTACGAACACTTTCAATAATCGGTTTAACCTCATTAATTGGAATTGAAAAACCAATACTTTGACCACCTGAATCTTTAGCCACATTAACACCAACAACTTTTCCTTCTAAATTAATTAACGGACCACCTGAATTACCAAGATTAATTTCAGCATCTGTTTGGATAACATTTTTTAAGTCTTCAGTTTCGTCATACGTTGCTGCCGAGAGATTACGTGCTAAACCAGAAATTATTCCCTTAGTGGCGGAATGATCGTATCTTCCCAGTGCATTACCAATAGCTATAACGGTCATACCAATACTTAGTTTATTACTATCCCCCATTTCTAAAAATGGTAATTTGTCATCGTAAATTTTTAAAACTGCTAAATCATTTAGGGGATCCTTACCGATCAACTGAGCGTAATATTGCTTTCCAGAGTAAAGAGTTACTTTATATTGGCTTTTTTCGCTACCGGCTGAAACCACGTGCTTATTAGTTATAATTAGACCATTTGAGGAAATAATAAAACCACTGCCACTGCCACGATTAGTTTTTTGAGGATTTTCTGGGGTCGAGGGATCAAAAATATTTATACTAACGACTCCAGGAATCGCCCGCTTGATTGCTCGGACTGTCGCCTCCTGCTCGTCGAAGTGTAGCGTATCGGCCTGGACACGTGGAGTTATTGTCTGACTCAAACCAAAACTAACCGAAAAGGTAGCGAGAACAACTACACACCACGCAAAGGCCGTACGAATAATATCCATAGTAATTTAGTTATAGTTAATTACTCCTATTATAGCAGACTTTGACAAGACTGAGAAAAATCTATATGATAACTTTGTTTTAAAAGAATTAGTGATTTATAAGTAAACCTTATTCGAGGATCGTCTAATGGTAGGACTCCAGGTTTTGGTCCTGGCTATCGGGGTTCGAATCCCTGTCCTCGAGCATTGAAATAAATAATCGTCCAGCGGACGGTTATTTATTTTAACTTCGGGAGGGATTCGAACAGGTCAGAAGCGAGCAAGGAGGAGCGCCATTGCGCGACGACGTAGTGAGTGATCGTGAAGATTCCGAAGGAAGCTTCACGCTGACCCAGGACAAGTGAGTTTTGTGAGCGCCCTCGCGAGCAAAACGAGGGCGGAAATCCCTGTCCTCGAGCATATAACAAAAGAACTTCGCATCAGTGAAGTTCTTTTGTTATACATAAGGGAAAGGGATTCGAACAGGTCAGAAGCGAGCTAGCTCGAGCACAATCGTGCAAGAGCGCAGCAAGCGATCGTGAAGATTCCGAAGGAAGCTTCGCGCTGACCCTGGACAAGCGAGTTTTGTGAGCGCCCTCGCGAGCAAAACGAGGGCGGAAATCCCTGTCCTCGAGCAATATCTTGACAAAAATATATCTTTATGGTATATTTTTTGTGTTAAAAAAGTACTTTAAAATATTCCTTTTGATACCTATTTATTGGATTATCTAAGCTTCTTGCTCATTAGAAGAAATTTTGATAATTCAATAAATTAAAATTAAAAAGGAGAAAGAAAGATGGAAATTAAAAAATGGTACTTCGTGGCAAAAGTAAAAATTGTCACAAATCAAATGATTGATTATTTTTTGATATCTGGTTTAATTGAGCATGATGGAGAATTATTTCCTATTAATAAAGTGGCTGGTTATATTATTACTGAACTCCACAATGCGAACATTGGTCTAGAAGCGACAACAACAATATGTCCGTACATTATTAACCAATGTCAAGTAAACAATAACCTACAAGACACATACCTTTGTTATTGTGATAAGGTACACATTTAAAAAATTATTAAAAATATTAAAAAGAATTTTTTCCGAATCTACGTACAAATGAGTGTTTTGTGAGACCATTCAAACCAGAAAATGGTTTCAGCTCAATATAAAAAAATAAGTTCAATAAACGAGTGGCCTCAGAACACTCGTTTTTTATTTCTCAAAGATAAGAATTTTCCGCATATTACATAATTCTTTCTCAATCCCCTTCCAATCAATAGTTCTAAACTTGCCCACTAGAGGGAACATCGTTTCAATTGCGTAAAGCGACCTATCCCCCGTAAGTCATTTGAACTCGGTGGACATTGGTCAAAGTACAAAAAACGGAGTGAGGTGGACCCCATTTCTAGACAAAATCCTTGTTAGCTAGATTGTAGTTTATGGTTGTCTTAAAGATTCAAGTACTTATTGTGTTTCAGTAATAAATAGGTTTCTATAACTAAATGATTCTTTGATTTATTATTATGATCCCAGAAAGTAACTAAATCAGTAAAACATTTTTTACCAATAACCTTGACATTCTGAGCGATCTCATTTCTTAATAACTGGATATTCTTCTGCCAGGATATTTTAGATATGACACTAGGATTTGCTATTGCTTCTTTAATAAATATGTTATCAATCGCCCCATAAATCGGGAAAGTAAGTATGCCGTTACGAATATCGGCAAATCGATCTTGGTAAATCCGAGTACTTTCATCATATAGATCACTCCAATCACCAATATCGTTAATAATCTGTCCTACCTCAGAGAATCTTTTTTTACTCTTAAAAAAATCATTATAACGGGTGAATATTTCTTTATCTCCAGTGGCTAGCCAATACCCTATTAAGGGCGCATAATCATATACTAAATTAAAGTTAATGTTTCGCTTTGAGTATTTTTTCTCCCAATGTTCTAAGATTCTTGACAATGGAGTAAAATATATATTTAGATCTTTTCTCTCTATATTAAATCCTCGAGTCATTGCAGACATCATTTCTTTTACCAAAGAGTCAAAAAAAACAAAATCACTTTTCAGAATTTTTTTTAAAGACGAAAGCAACTCAAAAATTAAGACTAAGAGCAAATCATGCTGCAAAATCGTGGTTTTAATATTTTCTTTGCTTTCCCAAACTTCTTTTTTATTATCGATAATTTGATTGGTTTTATATGCCCAAATCATTATGAGCTCTATAGTAACAGGGACAGCAATATATTTCTGCCAATTTTTTCCTATTCCGGCAATAAACCCAGCGTAAAACTGCATTCCGTTCAGATGGGTTCTTTTATTGCAATAATACCCCTGAATATCCGTGAATTCTGGTTTATTTTTACAAAATGTAACTAAAAAATTATTTAGCTCTTTTGAAATTTCCTTATTTAGCTGCCAATAATTAGGTTGGGACATCTTAATTACTTATATAATTACCTAAAGATATTTTGTCTTTAGCTATATTATATAGCTATAAAAACGCTATTATGTCAAAATAAGTCATTATTTTTGTCATTAAATTAATTTTTGTAATTTTATTTTATATTTAATATTAGCATATATTTGACATATTATATTAATATGCTATAATGATGACATAAATAACGTCAATTATTACTATGGAAAATAATAATATTCATTTCTCATTAAGGGAAATTGGTCTCAGCGATAAAGAAATAGACTTATATTTAGCGGCTTTGAAGACGGGAGAATGCGGTATGTCCGAACTCTCTCGTCTTGCTGGAATTAAACGAACAAGCGCTTATCTGTTATTTACAAGTCTTGAAAAAAAGGGACTTATTGGAAGTTTTAAATCTAGACGAGGAAAGCGTTTTGTGGCCAAAGAGCCTCGTTATTTAATTGAAAAAGCAAAAACCGAGCTTTCAACTTTGAGTGAAATTATGCCTAGCCTTGAAGCTCTAAGCAATATAAATATAAAAAAGCCAAAAATAACTTACTATGAAGGTGTAGAAGATTATGTAAGAGTAATTGAAGAATGTTTGCTTAAACCGCATACAACAATACGCCATATCGGTTCACTATCTGAAGGCCACAAGACTTTCAGTAAAGAGTACGACTTGCAACAATTTATTCCTAAGCGAATAAAAAATCATATTTTCTTAAAAGCTTTATATACGTCTGAAATGAAGGAGGTTTTTAACAAAGAATCACCGTTTTATTTGCGAGAAGTAAAATGCCTTCCTATAAATAAAAAAATAAAAACACTTACCCTTATCCATGAAAATAAAGTAATCATTTCAACTAGTAGAGAAAACTTGGGGATCATGGTTATTGAGAGCGAAGAGATAGCAACGGCTGAAAAAGAAAAATTTGATTTACTCTGGAACTTAATAAAGTAAAACATTCTCAAAATTCCTAAAGTGCTTTCTCATTTGCCTCATTTTGCCATGACCCATCCCCCGCTGTATAATGCTATTAAGTCCCTAATAAGCTCCTGAAAGACTCATCTTGACCGAGTCGTGGAGCATCAATTTTCTCCTTTGTTTTCAAGCTTATATTTCTGACCCTTCGAGAATGTTAGAACTTTTACCACTAATAACTTTATGACTTCATACCAACCCAAAAATAAATCTTTCGAATACTATATCCAATTAGGGTACGAGTTTGCTTCGGGCAAAAAACTTTCTGAAAATGAAATGGCTCTACTTGAAAAAATATCGGACATTGATACCAGTATCATTAAGATTGATGACATTCTTGACAAAGAGCAATATCGAAATAATGAAAAGTGTATTCATCTCGTAGATGGTATAGATAAAACAATTATAAATGCTCGACTTGATGAAATTAAGGGAGTGCATAGCCTTACTAACCTCATCGAATTAAGAAAGTGCTTCCCTCTTTTTAGCTATGAGATACTAAAGGTATTCAATAACGAGTATATGCGAGGAATCTATGAAGGACAAAAAATCGATAAGGAACTTGAAGAAACTGATGGAATAGAGCCAGAAATGATTGATAAGTATTTCCTCATGGCCAAGAAATTTACTGGCGGACACATCAGATATGGTTTGGAAATTGGCCAGTTGCTAGCAGGCAAAATGCCTAATGAAGATGTCAGTAAAATTGCCGAGGCTCTAGGTATCAATAGACAGATTATTGATGACTTTGAAGACTATTTCAAAGCACATCATTATCCATTCGGCGATATTAAGAGAGGGGCAAAGCGAATTCCTGAAATACTATTTACTTTAGAAAAAGGAGATCGAGATATAGTACTATCTCAAATTAAGAAGAAAGATTTCGAAGGCGTAATCGAGACTGTTTTAAATAAAAAAATTAGAAACTCCCTTTATCACTATTGCAAAAATAATCTAGAGTTTTGCATTAAAATCAATACAAAGTTTGATTATTCAAAGATATCGGTAGATATCGAGCAGATATTAGACAGAAAACTTTAATTTCCAAAAGCCCTACTTTTCGAGCTGATAAATAAAAGTGCTATTTTTATTCGTGAAATAAATTCCAACTCCTCTACAATTGAGAGTATTTTAACTTTCGCGAGGGATTCGAACAGGTCAGAAGCGAGCTAGATAATTTCTAATACAGAATAATAAATTAT
Source organism: bacterium (assembly GCA_035438725.1). Taxonomy (GTDB): domain Bacteria; phylum Patescibacteriota; class Patescibacteriia; order Patescibacteriales; family Patescibacteriaceae; genus Patescibacterium. Next base: position 21,380 of record DAORIW010000011.1, read on the forward strand.
CGAACCTATTCGATGATATAATAAGTTATATATGAAATATCTTGGAGAAGGTTATTATTATCGAGTGTATGAGGTGGAACCTGATAGAGTTTTTAAAAAACTCCAACCTTATTGGTTTTCTTTTAAAAAAATATTTAAATATACAAGAGAAAATGGTAATTCTATTACAGAGGCTTTAATTAGGTCTCATACAGCAAGACTACGAGAAATAAAAGCGCTTAAATCGATAAAAGAAAAGTTAAGCAAAATTCCACACGCAATTTTTGCTAATCCTCTTTTCGTCAAAGGCCTAAACTATTCCCAAGATAAAGTCATTATTGTTGCCGACATACTAGAGAAAAACAGTTTTAATACCAACAAAAATATCATTGACCAATATATAGAGTTTCAAAAAGTATTATGGTCTTATCAGATGCATGACAAAACCTACAAACTGCAACCAAACTATGGCCTCAATCGAAATGAAAAATTAGTATGTATAGACTTTGGTGAATTTGCATATACAAAGGAAGAGGCGCTTAAAAGTATTAATAGACAAAAATGGCTGACTCGTAATACCTACAAGAATTGGACTGATATAGAACTAAAAAATTATTACACTGAATGTATGAAAAGATTAATGACCAAAAAAAATTTAAATAACTACTGGGGCAGGGTCCCTATTTAGTATCTTTTGCAAGATTGGGTATAAAACAAGGCTTCATAATAAATTACAAAGCCTTGGTGACAAAAATTCTTCTCGTTACAAAATAACTTATAATACTGAAAACTACGGTAATAATCATTTGTGCATATAGATACCATATGTGAAGAATATCAACAAACAAATATAGTAAACCTGTATTTGCCAAGAATAATATAAACCACATAAAAAGATACCAGAACATTTGCTGGCGAATTTTTTCAGTTTCTATGTTTTTAAATGTCCAGAACTTATGTAAAAGAAAGTTTCCAGTAATATTAAAAATATAGGCGATAATTGCTGATTATATTTTTTCAACTAAAAACGCACAACTATTTTTAAATATGATATCTGCAGCATGAAGCTTGAAATCTCGATTTCCGTAACCTCCCCTTTGAATTGAAAATATGCAATGAGTACCATCACTTATCACCATATAATCTTTTATTTTCGTTGGCAAAAGTATTGAAGTGAACCAAGGAATCCCAAGTTTGGTTAGAGTTTTATTTGTTAATATACCCATGGCATTAATGAGAAGGCTTGGATGTGGATCTTCAATAATTTTGTTACCCTCCTTTACTAGATGTGACTCAAGTTCGGCGCTTTCAATGGATTGATTGGCACCCTCAAAATAAAGAATTAATTCTTTCTCATCCAGTGTTTTTGGTCGCTTGAATAATCTTCTTTTGAAATATGGTTCGCTTAATTCAAGTTTAAAAAATTTAGTGATTGAACCATTTCTTGTGATTTCGGAAAAATTAGAAAAATGAGTAGGCGACACATTTACTGGATAATTTACTGGATATTGGATAATTTTTCCCATGTCATTTAGTTTTTTAAAGTTCAATAATTTATTTTATTGATTAATATATTATAATGTTTTTCTTCTTTAGTCAATACTTAGTTTTTATCTACTTCAGTAAATAAAATTCGAAATCAGTCACTCCGAGCAAGCATCGTTTCAATTGCGTAATCCGAACGAGTGCCCGTAGGCACTTTTCTATTTGTAAACTTTAATTGAAAACAAAAAACCAGAGATGAAAGTCTCTGATTTTTATTATGCCATGATTCCTTTATTACGTTATAGTATTTAAGATACTAGTTCTAATTCTATTTTATTCTTTCTATAAAGCCAAAAACCTAAATGAATCCAAGATACTTTTTGGTCGGTCTTGTCGATCATCGCCTTCAGTAACTGAAACTAGATAATTCTTCCCAGCTCGATTGAAACAAAGAAGGTATCTATATCCATTATATGGACCAGGATTAGCGGGTCCGCGTAGACCATCAACGCCATCAACTGTTACTTTACGCGTGCTACTAAATTCTTTGGCACAATCTATGGTGCCTTTTTGGGTATACACTTCTATATAAAAATCACCAGGCGCCGTCTTATAGTTATCTGGGCGGTTTACTGGTAAGTTTTCAACTCTTACGCCATTTTGTACTGCACCTAAAAGCACATTCTCTTCAGCAGGATAACTAATTGAGAATCCGAGTTTAGAATCCGAATATACTTTAAAAGCTGTAGGTTCAACACTGGTAATTTTAAAAGATAATAATATTTCCTCCAGAGCAGGTAGAACAGTTGCCTCCTCATCAGCCTTAGTCGTCTGTCTCACAACGTAGAGATTTCTATTCTTTAGAAAATAGTAGACTCTGTATCTCCATCCTCCAGATGTTGGACGATTAATAGTTTCAGTATAACCACTTTCATTTCCCAAAGTATAGGTTTCTAGTCCAGATGTCTCTTCATCATCGGTGATTACTTTTCGATTTGCTTCAGTGCAAGCCTTTGCAGTTTTACAGTTTGCTACCGTAATTACATCCACATCAAATGTTGCATACTTAGTATCCCCCATCTTAGAGAAAGAAATTGAGCTTGCTTGTTGGTCTGGTTCCTTGCAACTTGGACAATTTGCTAGTTGCCAACTGTCCGGATATTTAAATTCAAAATTAAATTTTGTATTAGTATAAGTTAATAACTTTGTTTGTTCAGAAGTAATATTTTCATTATTTTCCTCTGCCTCATTACCGGGTATAACGGTACTAGAAACATTTGAAGGCTTTTCAACTTCACGATTATTAGAAGCAGTATTAGACCAAGAAGTCTGATTATTAGTCTTAATAAAAAAATACCCTAACCCAACCACCAATATTACAATGATAACCCCTAATATTTTGTTTAATCTTCGCGGATCCATAAATTTATTTTAGATAAATAAGAAATACACGTTATCTTCCATGGTACTACTATTCCCGGAAAAGGCAAGTAATATAGCCATATCCATACCTTGGGTGCATGAGAGTACATCTAGCTACTCCTAAATGTTTTTGTTAGTGGGTTTCAAGGACAGCGTTAAGGATCAAGATAATAAGTTCGAAATTCATCTCGTAATTACATAATGTTTTGGAGTGATAAATAAAAACCCCATTAATAATTCTATTAATGGGATTTAATTTCGTATTTTATTCGCATTTCAAAAAAGGAGAATTTACTCTTAAAAAATTTATTCTCTTAGTTTTATTTTAACAAAATCATTTTTTTTGTTTCTGTGAAATTACCAGACTGTAATGTGTAGAAATACACTCCAGTAGGAAGTGTATTGCCTATAAATATAACTTCGTAAGTTCCTGTTTCCTTATATTCGTTTATAAGAGTCTGAATTTCTCTTCCCATAACATCATATATTTTGATGGTTACAAAAGATTTTTCCGGAACTGAATACTTTATTATCGTAGTGGGATTAAACGGGTTAGGATAGTTTTGTTTTAAAGAATATCCTTCCAATAAGAATGGACTTCCTTGTATACCAATTACACTTGGATCAAATCTAACAAAGCTACCCCCGACCCCTGCCATAAATATATAATTATCGGTTATCTTAATATCGAGAAAATATTCTCCGGGAAAGCGGTAGAACATACTCCAACTGTTGCCACTGTCTGTTGTTTTATATACGACTCCATCAACGGGTCCTACGGAGATGCTATTTTGAATTCTGCCCGCTACATAAAATGTTTCATTATCTGAGAAATCAAGACTGTATAACCACCCTAACACCGGAAATGTTGTAATAGCCCAGGAAGTGCCGTTATTATTTGATATGGCTAGGATGGGTCTAAATTGATGCCCTTCTAAACCAACAATGTAAAGCTTACCTGCATTTGAATAAATACGTGAGCAACTAAACTCAAGTCCGGTCACTACTGTATCCCACTGATTTCCATGAAAATTTCTAATAACAGTTAAAGGCTGTCCAGGATGAGTAACAGCATACAATATATCGTTATGTAGCGTCATCCAAGGAACCATGGAATTAGTTGATGTAATCAAATAGGGTAACCATCCTATTCCCCCATTTGTAGTTTTTATAATTGGGCTCGTCGTATTGAACGTGCCACATGCATACACTTCATTAATATTTATCATCACAATACAAGATATTCCCCCAGCTCCAAAATTCTCGTAACATGTCTTCCAGGTTGTACCCGCATCCGTAGATTTAAGAATAATAGCTTTATAATTATTTAACGTATCTATATATCCGCCTGCATAACCAGTTTGGCCAATAAATTTTACGTCATAAATTTCTAAAGTTTCTCTGCGATACACTGTTTCCCACGTCTTACCGGCATCGGGAGTTCTAAATATTCCATTATCCCCTCCTACAATATTCACAAGAGATGTAAAAGAATAGATAGAATGCAAAACCTCTGTTTGCGGAACTGTATATACCGTAAATTGCGCAAATGAGGTGTTAATCACTAATGCCAAGACAACTGTAAATAATGTTTTTTTCAATTTAGCTTCCTTTCTTTTTTAATTATTGAATAATCGTTATTTTTTGAAAAAACAAGTAGTTTCGAATATATCACAAATTCATTCATTTGTCAACAAAAATGACGTACTACAAAATCTTTTGAACACGTTCTCATTTGTCTCACTTTTCTCTAATCCATCACCTACTACATAGGGATTGCAAGCCCCCCCAAAAAAAACGCTCCTGAAAAACTTATCTAAACCAAACCCTGGAGCCATTTTTAAGTTCCTGTCATATTTTCCTTTAGCAATATTCCATTTGCTCTTTTTCGTTGAATACGAGTATGATGTAATAAAACGTTCTTTAAAAATTAAAAATATAAAATTATGAACAATCTCCCAATAATTATACAAGCTGGGATGGGTGCTTATATATCAACCCCCCACCTTGCCAAAATCAGTTCTCATAATCCTTTAGTCCTTGGCACTGTGTCTGCAGTCCTAATTGAAAGAATTATGGTAGATATTCTTGGGTTAGGAGATCCTGGCGGCCATTATCGGCGTGCATTCGCGCATTTCCCATTTCCGGAAGTTTCCGAACGCATTATTAGTAAATACTTTATAAAAAACGGTATTCTAAAAAAAGGAAGAAAAGCTATTCCTGTGATGAGCTTGAACCCTTGTCGCGAATTAATTGAGCTTATGATAGTGGCAAGCTTTGCTATCGTCTGGCTTGCTAAAGAAGAGCATGAGAGACCTATCAGTGTGAATTGTTTAGGAAAAATGGAAGGTTCTCTCATTTTTTATCTGCTTGGTGCGATAATGGCCGGTGCTAATTATATAACCATAGGAGCTGGCATTCCACTACAGATTCCCAACGTGCTTGATGCGATTGTGTCAGGCACTACTGTGAATTACAGAGTGCAAGTCAAAGGAAGTAAGGATGGATTTGTGACAATAAGTTTTGATCCAATGGAATTTTTTGGTAAAGCTTTACCCCTATTTAAACGTCCATATTTTCTACCTATTGTTTCATCATATGAACTTGCGGCATTAATGGTCAAAAAACTACCACTCGGAAGTATTGAGGCGTTTATTATTGAAAAATATACAGCTGGAGGCCATAGCGCCCCACCAAGAACAAAGGGTGAATCTGTCTATGGTTCGAAAGACGAAGTTGATTATAATAAACTTTCTGAACTTAATATTCCATTTTATATAGCAGGATCAGGTATTAGTTTAAAGGAAGCATGGGCGCTTGGGGCTGTTGGCATACAAGCTGGTACAATCTTTGCACTCAGTGATGATTCCGGAATGAAGCCAAGTTACCGAAATAAAATCAGATATTTTGGCTATCGTAATGAGCTTATAGTTCGCACTGACTTTAAGGCTTCGCCAACAGGATATCCATTCAAAGTAGTCGAATTACCAGGGACACTCTCTGACCCCGCTGTTTATAATGCTCGTAAGCGTGTCTGCAATATTTGTGGGCTTCGTACGGCATATGAACATAATGGTAAAATTTATTACTCGTGTCCAGGTGAACCAATCAATAGCTATCTGGGAAAAGGAGGTAAAATTGAAGATACAGTAGATGTAATGTGTCTTTGTAATGCTTTACTCTCAGCTGCTGGGTACGGCAATCCTGGAGAACCATCGGTCTTTACTCTTGGTAATAATGTTGATTTTTTACCAAAACTCATGCGGAACGAAACAGATTCATATTCCGCAATTGATACAATTAAGTATCTATTATCTTGAAAAACATTAAAATAACAACCCCGCTTTAAATATAATTAAGTGGGGTTATTTATTTCTGAAGTACCACTATAGAAAACATCTCAAAGATCTTATTAAATTCAATTTCTTTCTCAATCTTCTTCCAATCCATAGTTCTAAACTTGTTCACTAAAGGGAGCATAGTTTGAATTACATAATCCAAACGAGTGTTCGTACATACTTTTCTATCTGTAAACATTGGTTGAAAAACAAAATTAGAAATAAAAACGGAAATATCTAGTGATAAATCCGTTTTGTATGTTAAATATTATTTTTGATTTTTTAAGTATTCTTTAATTAATTTAATATCAATTAAATCTTTCTCTCTTCCCAGTTGAGTTTTTGCATTTACTAGCATTTCTAAACTCATAAATGGTACACCTTCAATATATATTGCAAGAGGTAACGCCTCTGCAAGAGAATAATTTTCTTTCATAAAATCTAGAGTTTGCTTTGCTTCAGATAAACCTTTTGGATCTTCAAGGGTAGTTGGATCCCGTGTATCTCTTTTCCATCCACTTTTTTCTAACTCAATAAATAATGCGGGAGATACTAAAATATCTATATCCTGTGCTTTACGAATACCGACGATATCCAATATTGCACTTCCACAAACCATAAACTCTCCTTCGGGTAAATTAAGTTCTTTAACTCTAAAGATAAAATTAGACATACAATAATTATTTCAAAATTTAATTTAGATATATTAATTCTTTAA
>DAORIW010000012.1:0-27560 GCA_035438725.1 bacterium
CCTTTCTTATTTCCAGTATTTTTTATACCTTAATTGGGATGGCAATAACGATTGTGTTATTTTATTTCTTTTTATCACTACTGCAACCCTATCTGGAAACCTTCTTTTTGAATTATGATTTTAATTTGCTCTCATATTTCCAAATTAATTTTTGGAGATTATGTGTCTTAGAATTTGCCGGCGCGGCTTTGATTAATATGATTGCCAGTCTGGTTGCCGTTCGTAAATATTCTAATGTCTAATATGCTTAGTCTTAATCAGGAAAAATTAATTCGTTCGCTCGCCACAAAAAAGGGCCGGACTGAATCCGGCTTTTGTCTCGTTGAAGGAGAAAAAAATGTCTTGGAAGCCGCGGATTTAGTGGAGTTTACCTTTACACCGGAAGACTCTGATAATTTTTCAAGTTTAGTAGAAACAGTTACACCCCAGCCAACCGCCGCTGTGGCTCGAATTCCGGTTCATACAAAAGAGGAGATTTTACAATCTGATATTATTGTTGTTTTAGATGGCGTTCAAGATCCCGGCAATGTCGGTACTATTTTACGGTTATGTTCAGGTTTTGAAGCGACTCTAGTTTTGATTGAATCAGCGGATCCTTCAAACTCAAAAGTTATTCGTTCTTCCGCCGGGGCTTTTTTTAAAACACCGTGGTTAGAAATTCCACGACCAGGCGCCGAAGCTGAGTTATTATCGTATGGCCGAGAGATCTACCGCCTTGAAGGAGAAGGGAAGTCAGAAGTTATTAGTTTTAATTCAAAGAATCTAAGCACTCTACCAAAGAAATTACTGTTAGTTGCTGGCTCTGAAGGACATGGTATTAAACTTGAGGTAGCGGGAACTTCTTTAACTATTCCACATAGTGACAAACTTGAATCGTTAAATGTTGCTAATGCTTTAGCGATTGTTTTAGCTGGATTATATACGCTTAAATTCTAGCTTGAAGTGCAACGACCCATAAATACCTGTTCTGGTGTACGCCAGTTAAGACATTTTCTTTTAGTATTGTTCATCAGGTAAACCACTTCGTCAAGTACTTTCTGATTAACATCTTGGTATTTCGTTCCTTTGGGAAACACTCTTCTCAATCTTCCATTAGCATTTTCGTTACTTCCTCTCTCCCATGGGTGATGAGCGTGAGCAAAGAATACTTTGGCACTGGTATCTTTTTCAATATATCTCCAGAGAGAAAAGGTTGAACCTCTGTCATAGGTAATTGATTTAGCTTCTTTGAGTATCACGTCATGTTTAATTACTTCATGAACAGGACCAGCCTCCTCACTCTTCATTAAATGAACAACCTCAAATCTACTTTTTCTATCTGTATGAGTTAGTAGTGCCCCACCAGCTAATCTCACCGTATCTCCTTCAAAGTGACCAACTCGACTACGATTATGGCCCCCATACTTCTTTCATTAATTGGGCGTACATGTCGAGTCCAGCCTTGTTTAACAGCTCTTTTTGTTCCATACCGTCGCCGCTTCTTTCCATGTTGTGGAAGTAATATTTTTAGATCTGCTCTTGATCTAGCTATCCATGCATAAATAGTCTCTGTGGATACATCTTCGTCATGAGCAATTACCTCAGGAGACACTAATGGATGCAGACGTGTACCAATTCTAGTACTGAGTTCTTTATCATTCTCAATTTTACGTGAATTAACTTTAGATTGTTGACGTCGTCGTCGAGCCTTCATTTGAGCATGCATTGTTTCATATCTACCATCTGATCTGGAATTTCTAATTAGCTCACGACTCAATGACGAGGTTGATCGTCCGATAATCTGAGCAATGTCACAGAGTTGGTAGTCTTGTCCGAGTAGCGTCTCTAGCGAAAACCGTTCTTTTAGGTTAAAGTGTGTATACATATACCTGTTTTGGTTAGCTGTTTATTAGATACATTCAGCATACACCAGAGCAGGTATTTGTTATATTGATTGCACTTCAAACTTGAATTCAGCACGAAAGATTGACTTATTTGATAAATAGTGGTATTATCGAGGAAATTGATAGTTCTTAAAATTTTAATAAAAAAAGGAGGTATTTTGGGAACAAAACCTTATTATTATGAGCCATTAAGGCCATATACAATACAAAAAAATAATAAAACATTAGAAGTTTTAATGTTTCTTGATTATTGTAAGCTGGTCTGGCAATATAATAAATTAGAAAAGGAGGCGGAATTCAAAGATTTCAGAGAGATTTCAGATTATCACAAACATCTCGAATGGTTAATTGAAAGAGGGGAGGATCGCATTCCTAAAGCAGTCTGCCCTCATTGTAGGAGTAATATAGTTAAGTTCTATTACTATGAATGGTCCAAGGGGGTACCAACTTTCAGCATCGATGATATCTTCTGCCAGAAATGTGCATTAGATAAAATTGTTAATATAAGTAGGTTGTTAAGATTTAAATTTAGTAATCTCAAACAATTTTATAAATACGGGGAATATAATTTTTTAAACAATATTTTACCCATCTATAAAATGGCTTTTAAGTTGCCTGACCGGATTACTAAAGAAATAGCCTTTAAATTTTTTAAGGAAAGCCATGAGGCCCCACCATTACAACAAGAAGTTTCAAGGATCCAATTAACCTCCTATTCTCGAATTAAACAATTAAGTTTATTTTAAACTAAATTGTTTAAATATCTCAACTCGTCAAATCTACCTGACGAGTTTTTTTTATTTCTTAATTAGGAAACAAAAAACACCCCCGAAAAATGAGGGTGTTTTTAAGTGGTAATAAATTACCAACGGCTGTTGCCACCACGGTCTCCACCGCGGTTATAACCGCCGCCCCCGTTGCCTTCACGGCGAGGAGGACGTTCAGTCATCGGACGAGCTTCACTGATTGAAAGCTGACGGCCGTCGAGTTCTTTTCCATTGAGCATATCAATGGCGCTGGCTGCTTCTTCATCAGTAGACATTTCAACAAAACCAAAGCCTTTTGAGCGTCCGGTCATGCGATCCATGATGATAGTAGCTGACACAACGTTACCTGCTTGCGAAAAATGATCACGCAAGGCGTCGTCGTTAGAACCGTAGGAGATTCCGCCGACATATAGTTTCTTTGCCATACTAACTGTCTCTTAAAGAATAAATTGTAAGTCGACTTGTCCCGCCTGTAGCGGGCCTGTTCATACTTCGTTTTAAGAGACCTAAATGGCTCGCAAACTTTCGTAAGAAACACTTACAAGTAATTCCAGAATAGCAGAAACCCTCTAAAAAAGTCAATATTATTGATTTTAATAATTAAAAAAGCAAGTCGTGGGTGACTTGCTTCATATTTATAAAAAAATATGTTAAGGACTGAGTATCAGCTGGTACTCAGGAACCGATTTTGCTTCTGATATTAACTTCTTTCTTTCGTTAGGATTTGTAGTTTTTTCCAACTCTTCATTATAAATTGAAGAGAATATCTTTCCGATATCGGTACCGTTGTCCTCCGGTGGGAGAATTTTTTTCATTTTATTAAATTCCTCTACACTGTGGGTCTCGTTCAGCATGGAGAGTGATAAGGTTTTAATCCATTCTCGCCAATAATTTTTGACTTTCCCTTCATCGATTAAATTAATTTTCTCGGTAAGAAGGGTAGGATCCTGAATATTTTCATTACAAAGAAAGTAGAATTTTTGTTCTATTTCTTCTCTCCATCGATCGTGATTATGTTTCTGGTCAAAGTTTTTAAATAATTTATTATCGTAGAGATTATTAATAATATCTACTTCATATCTCTCCACAACAACCAACCGCTTGTTGTAACTTAAGAGAATTGTCTGAATTCTTTCTTGAGCTTCTATCTCTTTTTTAGAAAAATATGAATAATAAAAAGAGTATTTTAGAAGTCGTCGAGCAATCTCTAAGCTTTGCAGAATTTTAATTATATCTGGTAAATTTATGGCAGAGGTAATGGTTATTTCAAGCTTGTGTTTAAGACATGAGCTAACAATACCCAAGGCTAGAACTCCTAAAAAAACTATATACATGATTATACCAATCATATCTGATTGCATATGTTCCTCCTTTGTTTTTAATTATTAAAGAATTTTTTAAATTTAGTTATTTGGAATATATAACTTTTCTCACATTTTGTCAAATTTACGGTAAATAAAAATAGTAGCCATAAGGCTACTATTAGATATCTATTAAACTATTTTGCTTCCTCAAAGTTTTTTTCAACTACCGTCCAATTAATAATATTCCAGAAGGCAGTAACGTATTCTGCCCGCCTGTTTTGGTATTTTAAGTAATAGGCATGTTCCCAGATATCAAGTCCAAGAATTGGTTTTATCCCTTTCATAATTGGATTGTCTTGAAGGGGAGTTGCCTCAATTATTAGTTTATTATCGGGGTTAAGGCTAAGCCAGGTCCAGCCGCTGCCAAATTGAGTAGAGGCAACTTCGGTAAAGTTTTTTTTGAATGTTTCAAAATCCCCGAAATCTCGATCAATAGCTTCGGCTAATTCACCACTCGGTTTACCGTCTACATTTACTTTTAACGTTTTCCAGAAAAAAGAATGATTAAAATGGCCGCCGCCATGATTTCGGACCGCATCACGAATATCTTCTGGAACAGATTCTAGGTTTTCCAGTAATGAAATAAGACTTTTTGTATAGAGTTCAGGATGTTTTTCTAAAGCGGCATTTAATTTATCAACATACGCTTGATGATGTTTATCGTGGTGGATGCGCATTGTTTCTGTATCAATGTAGGGTTCAAGCGCATCAAAATTAAATTGAAGATCTGGCAGAGTGTGCATAATAGTCTTTTTTACTACTTTACTTAAAATACGATTTGGCCTCTTGTTACGCTAACATTACCTGCGGCACCACTAACTTTTACCTCAATATAGTATTCACCATTTATTAACTTTTCTTCATCTATAGAAGCTTCGTATCTCCATTCCCCTCTATTATTTGTATCAATTGCTAACTCTGTAACCAGTGGACCGACGGCTCCAGGTTGAGCTGGTCCATATAAACCTATTACTCTTCCATTTGTTGAAATATTTTTTAATTTAATTTCATATTTCATCGTATTATTTCTAGTATGGATTATAAATCTTCCCGTTCCACCTTTATTAGTGTTCGATATAGGTGGATATACGTTTTTTGAAGAAAGAGTTGTTTTATAGGCAAGTTCAGTGAAAGCTGGAATATTAAGATCTGTTCGATAGGCTATTTCCGCAGAGGGAGCGGGATTAAGATCAAATATTAATTCCTTAGTGACTTCAAGCGTATCAAAAATTTTTGGATAAGACATATATTGAGTAAAGCTCATATTCCCCGTTCCATTATTTTTGCGGACTGTTGAGCCAATACTTATTCGATACCCTGTTTCACTGTCAATTAGCCAGGCTTGATAAACATATAATTTAGTTTCTGCTGCTAAGTTTTCAAAACCAAGGTTGACCGAGACTTTATACGTTGGGCCGCTGATGGCGGAAACTTGAATATTTGATTTTACTTTAACTTTATTAGCTATACTATTAGGTAAGTATCCACTAAATTTTGGACTGGTTGTCCAAATGAATGAATCAGCCGCTGAAGCAATTCCAGTAAAAGTAAATCCCACTACTAAGACTAAAATAATACTACCGAGTTTTTGAAAAATATTTTTTTTCATATTTGTTGATTAACAAATAAAGAGATAATTAGATTACGTATTTAAATACGCATTTTAATAGTACTATAAGTATAGTATAGAAGCTCTAAAATAACCATAACTTATCAGAAAGCATCGGGAAGATTTATTTTTAGCTAATATTTGACTAGCGTTAAGGCTATGATATGCTTGCGGTATGAAATTATCTAAAAAACAAAGAGTAGTTGTGGGTTTATCCGGCGGAGTAGATTCATCCGTCGCCGCGGCTTTGTTATTGAAAAAAGGGTATGAGGTGATTGGTGTTTTTATGAAAAATTGGAGCGAGAATGTCGGTGATTTTTGTTGTAGCTGGTCGGAAGATTTAGAAGATGCTCGTCGGGTCGCGCAAACGCTCGGTATTCGTTTTTATGTCTGGAATTTCGAGAAAGAATATAAAAAGCAAGTAATTGGCTATTTTTTTAATGAATATAAAGCGGGGAGGACACCGAATCCCGATGTGATGTGTAATCGAGAAATTAAATTTAAATTATTTCTGGAGAAAGCTTTGCGTTTTGGAGCAGATTTTGTCGCTACCGGTCACTACGCCCGTGTGAAAAAAGTGAGTTCCGATTTTAGATTACTAAAAGGAAAAGATGGAAATAAAGACCAAACATATTTTTTATATACCCTAACTCAGAAAGAGTTGCAGTATGCCTTATTTCCTATTGGAGAGTATAAAAAACCAGCTGTCCGAGTTTTAGCTAAAAGATTTAATTTACCCACCTTTGCTAAAAAAGATTCCCAAGGAATTTGTTTTATTGGTGAAGTGGATATTAAAGCCTTATTACAACAACAAATTAAACCAAAAACCGGTCAAATTATTAATACTAAAGGAGAAGTTTTAGGTAAACATGAAGGTTTTCCTTTTTATACGCTTGGACAGCGCGGCGGATTAGATGTTGGTGGGAAAGGTCCGTATTATGTGGTGGCTAAAAATAAACAGAAGAATCAGATTATAGTTAGTGATAATCCTGATGATCCGTTGTTATGGCGAAAGGAATGCTTATTAGTAGAAGTTAGCTGGACACGAAAAATTATACTGCCAGAAAAAATTGAGGTGACTATTCGCTATCGCCATGCTACTGAAACGGCTGCTATTACTTTATTACCTAAGGGTTCTGCTCGACTTATATTTAATAATCCCCAACGAGCAATAACGCCGGGACAAGCAGCGGTATTTTATATTAAAGATGAGTTGATTGGTGGGGGAGTGATTGATGAAGTTATATGAGACAAGAAATTGAGGTTAAAGTTAGGGTTAACGATCTAGAAGCTTTTGCTCAAAAACTTGAGGCAGTGGGCTGTGTGGTATCGCCTAAAGTCTTACAGGAAGATATTATTTTTGCTAATTATAAACCGTTTGATGTTTTCAAATCGGGAGCGACAATTGCGCGAATTAGAAAAGCTAATGAAAAGATACTTTTTACGGTTAAAAAAAGTCAGTCTAATGAGCTTGATTGTTTAGAACGAGAAGTTGAGATTGATAATGCCCTGGAAATGAAAGAAGCTATTCTATTAATGGGTTTTTATGAAGCGGTTCACGTTCAAAAATATCGTCGTAAAACTAGATATCTTGATTATGAAATTTGTTTGGACGAGGTTGAGGGTTTAGGTTCTTTTGTTGAAATTGAGAAAATAACGGAGAACGAAGATGCCCAAAAAGTTCAGAAAGAATTATTTGAAATATTAAAAGGTTTCGGAGTGCGGACTGAAGATCGGGTTGAACGGGGCTACGATACGTTGGTTTATAAAAAAATATAAAGGAGTATAATATAAGAAGGATTTATGTTATAAATATTTTTCACCTATGTTTCGATTGCCTATTACTTTGCTTAATATTATTTTCAGCCTTCAAATCCCTTTTTATATATGGCTGCTTTTTTGTAAGTTAAGTCGAAGAAAAGTATATTCTTTTGTTTTACTCACTTCTGGATTACTTATTGCTATCGGACTGTTTCAAACATTTTTTTTCAATTATAATCATGTACAGAATGATCTAATTACCGCCTGGGAGACTTTTTTTTGGATTGTAATCCTTCGGGTCGTGATTATTTCTGCATTCATTTTTCCGCTAGTTTTTTATGTTATTTATGAATTAATGCATCGTCCAAAAATTGAAGGAATAGATAATTCTAATTCTTCGATAAATACCTGGGAACAACATTTGAGGGCCATTAGTGTTTATATTATTGCCCTATGTGCGTGGTTAGGTGTACTCATGTACTCATTATTTAATACCTTAGCGTGGCTGCCGAGCGGAAAAGTAAGTATTCTTATCGCTTTAACAATTCTTTGTCTGTGTTTATCTATTTTGGTTAGAGATCGAATAAAGAGTCGTGATGAATCTTTCCATATAATATTCATAATTCTTGATCTTATACTAATATTTTCAGTGTATTACGTGGTTATTTAGAAAAAGCTCTGTTTTAAAAACAGAGCCTTAAAGAGTCTTCAACTCGTAAAGATGGAAAGGATTTCTATATTATAGGTCCTTTGTAAGAAAGATATACATTGGCTAAAAAAATTGTCCCTTCTCTACTTGTAAGCCAATCAAGCATTTTGTTATAAACAATAAAACTTGAATTGAAGTAAACTTCACTATCATTGAATTGATGATTGATAGTTAGTTTTGACTTAATAATATAGGAATCGTCTTCTTGCTTAGTTTTTTCTCTTGTTAGTTCTGCTCTTATATCTTTAACTCTTCTAAAGTTTATATTATATAATGTAATGACCTGCTCAAAATCAAGTCCAATACTTTTCCATTCCTTAGTTATAAAATCATACCCATCACGAGTTCCTAGAAATTGAATCATGGAATTTACAACAGATCCCCTGGTTCTTTCAGCATCGTGTGGCGATATATCTAAGGAATCGTATATTATTTTATATATTCTTTTACCTATAATACCTACCTGAAAGATATCCACATTATTGAGGGCTATCCAATGGGCAACCATATGTAATGATAAAGGTTTGGATTCATTGAGGAGAAAAGCATTTCTTCCTAAATAATAGGTTATAAAACCGAATTCCCCATTTTTAAAAAAGTTAATAATATTATCAACTTTTGTTAAACTGCACTTTTTCATGATTTATGTTTTTTAATTTTTAAAAAAACGAATTTTTATCATCTTAGGACCTTGATTCCCAAAAGTCAATTAAAATAAAAAATACCCCCGATTGACCGGAGGTATTTTAATATAGCTGAAATATTTATTGAATGATTTTTTCCCCACGAATAACGCGAATTAAAACCATAATAATAGCGATGATCAACAAGATATGAATAAACCCACCAATGGTAAATTTGGTAACTAATCCTAAAAGCCAGAGTATCACTAAAATAATCGCAATTGTGTATAACATACGCTTAAAATTATGAATTAATGGGATTCTTATTATAGTATACGGCAGTGTGGAGGGATCGTTACATAAGTTCTTCGGTATTGAGAATCTTCTTAAATCTTTGGGCAGATTCATGTAATTCTTCCGCCGATACTTCTTGGGCGCGATTTGGATCTAGCTCGAACGCTTTATAAATTGGTACGAGATGGATATGAACATGATTTACTCCAAAACCTTCAATAATAAAACCAACTCGCAGAGAGTTAAAGGCTTGGCGTAAAGGAACGGCTAGTTTTTTTGCTTGGATCATTAAGTCGGCAAATTCTTCATCACTCATGTCTAAAACATCCTCGACGGCTTTTTTTGGAATAACGAGCAGGTGTCCTTTGTTAACCGGTTTTATATCCATGAATGCGAGATGTTTTTCATCTTCCCAGACAATTTCCGCTGGGATTTCACGAGCAATAATTTTTTCAAAAATAGTCATATTATTTATAGCTTGTTAAAAATGTATTAACAATCGCCTCAACATCGGCGACGTTTTCTGTTTGCATTAATTTTACCCGTAATTCCTTGGCACCGTCAAAACCATGAGCATAGGCTTTGTAATGTTTGCGCATAATATGAAACGATTTAATATTTCCTAATAATTCTTCGAATAGTTTACTATGCTCAATCATAACCGCCATTTTTTCCGGAATGGAAATATCTTCGATTTTTTTCCCCTTATTAAATAACCAAGGATTGCCAAAAATTGCTCGACCTAACATTATACCTCCACAACCAGTCATTTCCGCTTTAGCGCGAGCATCATCTAAGTCAATTACATCACCATTACCGACAATAACAGTATTGCTGCCTTTGGCGATTTCGACCGCTTCTTTAATTCTTTCCCAATTAGCCGGAACTTTTGACATTTCTTTACGGGTGCGCGCATGAACGGTAATCATATTTGGTTTCTCCGCTAATAACTCTGGTAACCAGGTTGAAAGATTATTTTTAGTATCACCAACTCTGGTTTTTACCGACAGAGTAAGATTCGGTGCCCCGGCCTTAGCGGCATTCATTAATTCTCGGGCTAAGAGAGGATCTTTCATTAAACAGGCTCCCGCTCCCTGTTTCATAACACTTCGATCCGGGCAGCCCATATTAATATCAATACCATCGAAGCCTATTTCTTGAATTAGCTTGGCTGCGCCAAACATTTTTTCTGGATCTGCGGTAAAGAGTTGAGCAATTAACGGTCGTTCGCTTTCCGTAAAAAGAAGATCAGGGAGCAATCGATCACGCCCTTCGGACATTAAACCGTCGGCCGATACAAATTCGGTAAACATAATATCGGGTTTACCATATTTAGCGATCATTTGCCGAAAAGCCGCGTCAGTAACATTGGCGAGGGGGGCCATGACAAAAAATGGTTTTTGTAGTTTATCAATAAAATTCATGAAGGTTAGAAGTTAGAAGGTTAGAGGTTAGTTTAAAATTGCTCGAGCGCTACTAATCAAAATTAAGACACCAACGGTATTTAAAGAAAATGACAAAATAATAAATTGCCATTTTTTTATTTTATGCATCGATAGGAGAGGAACGCCTAATTCGTCAGGAAGGGGGGAGGCTAAAATTATCGCCCCGATCACCGGCATCAGCCAGACAAAGTATTTGCTATGAAGTAGATGGGAAACAGGGGAATGACTCAAGCGCTCAATTAAGGGTTCGAGTTCAGTAAAAACTTGATTCTTAAAAAAGGTAAAAATAATAAAGTCACCGATTACTGCTCCAAGTCCGGTTAAGAGGGCTAACTCGACTAAATTAAGACGAGTGGAGAGGTCATAGAGTACTAAGAGAGCAGGAGCAGCGGTAAAGGTCATTACCGAGAAGACTCCGCAGATTATAGCTCCTAAGTACCCCCATTCTCCTAGTCCGACTAAGGCGGCTTTGAAAGTATTATTTTGAGCCAAAATAAAAAAAGTGCCAATGCCGAGGAAGAGCAGGGTTAAATTCTTATAGCGCCATTGCCGATATCTGTCTTGAAGCCACATATGTATAAGTATAGGTTTGAATGGTTATTTTTTCAATTAAACATTTAAAAATAGCTAATATTAAATAAAAAAGTAGAATAAGGGGATAATAATGTTGACAAATATTAAATAGTATGATATAATAATAAATTAAATTGTTCTTTTTTAACTTCTCTACACAACCTATCTTCTGACTTCTCGAATTACCTATCGCCCAAAAAACCTCAAACATTATATCAATAATAACTGAGGTTTTTTCCTTTGTAGTAAAATTTTGACATCTTAGAAAGAGACGAGTAAGCTAGTTATTAAAGTAAATTAGTTTCTTACATTTTCAAAGACGCAGAGTCTTTTTCTCATTAATTAGCCTAGATACTCTAGGATAGCAAAGTCTTAAGGGACATTCTTAGGGACCGATATCTATAATCTAAGAGAAAAGTCAGGTGAAATACTGACAGTAAAATTTACTTTTCTTTCCCGGAACAACTATCATATTTCATGAGATTATGAAAAATATGAAAAGTTGAACCGGGTTTTTTATTTGCTCAAAAGTCCTGAATGCTATAAAATTTAATATATGAAAAAATTCATTAAAGAATATTCTCTTCCTCTCTGTTTGGCTATTGCGGTGGCAGGATTATTAGGTAGTTTGTATTTTAGTGAGGTTAAGCATTTTCTACCCTGTGTACTTTGTTGGTATCAACGGATTGTTTTATATCCATTAGTAGTTCTTTTTGCTGTAGCAATTGCCACAAAGGATAAGAATGTTTGGAAATATGCTTTGCCGTTAGTAAGTGTTAGTTTAATAATCGGTATTTATCAGTTATTACTGGTCTACGGTTTTATCCATCCTTCTTCGGCTTGTTCAGTTGGAGTTTCTTGTGTTGCTATTACCTGGAAGCTATTTGGTTTTATCACTATTCCGTTACTCGCATTATTAGAAGCTGGAGCAATTTTTGTCTTATTACTTATTTATCGTAAAAGCAATTAAATTTTAGTATGCCAAAAGAGTATAAAATATTATTAGGAATCGGTCTTGGAGCAATTGTTCTCGGTGTCGTGCTTTTCAAGTTTTTCGGAACCCCTGCTCAACTTGCTCCCTTAACAGATCGAGCCGGACTTTATACTAAAGGAGCGAGTACAGCGACTATAACTTTAACCGAGTTTGCGGATTTTCAATGTCCAGCTTGTCGAACGGCTAACGATATCCCTAATCAAGTTTTGTCTAATTATCCAAATGACGTAAAATTTGTTTTCCGAAATTTTCCTTTAACGAGTCATCCCTTCGGCACTATGTCTGCTTTAGCGAGTGAAGCGGCCGGCGCTCAGGGTAAGTTTTGGGAAATGCATGATTTATTATATGAAAAACAGGATGAATGGGGGAATTTAGCGGCTCCACTTTCCCCTGAACAAGTACTAACTTATTTTCAAAGTTATGCTGGTCAGCTTGGCTTAGATGTTAATAAATTTAGTAAGGCGGTTGAAACTAACGAAGCGATTAACATAATTAATGAAGATATTTCGGCCGGTACTGCCTCAGGGGTTAATGCAACGCCAACTTTTTATGTTAATAACACTAAAATCACTGAACCTAGTTTTGCGGCTATTAAGAAAGAAGTTGATAGGGTTTTACAGAAATAACTTCTTACATAAATACAAAAAGAAAAGCTCTGATTTGAAGTCAGAGCCTTTTTATAATAGGTGAAAATTCTATGATAGTTCTTTGTAAGCACGTTAGCACGTGCTTATTTTTTTTAGAAGTATATCTATACCAATTTTGTAAATATCAACCGTTTTTGGCCGGATGAAGTACACATCTTTTATCTTGTCTTTTATATTTTTCAGCTGTAAACACCGGAGATCATTTGAGGTAAATTCAGCTGCTTTTCTGTCATTAAAACCAGGAGTTACTTCAAACTTAGATAAAAAAAGATTATTTTTTGATTTAAGTAATTTAAATCCGGGGATAATACGAGGTTCATTATTTGGCTCATCCCCTTGGTAAATAATTTTAATATTTCCTAAAGGGTGAGGAATAATTCCGGAAATTGAAAAGGAATTTAATTTTAAATCTTTTACGGAAGAATAATTTTCATTAAAATAATTTTGATACAAGAGCTTTTCTCCATTCACATCTAGCTTAGTTAGATTAAGCAGATCAAAAATCGATGATGTTTGAGTCGATTGGAATGATGTTTGAGTCGATTGGTTTAAACGTTCAATCATTTTTTCCTCCAGGATATTAAGTTTTTAAATTTTTTCGATTTTTTTAGTATATCAAAGTTTTTATTAAAAGACAAGTAAAATTGTTAGAGAGCATTTTTTTGATGACGTTTTTTCCATATATACCAGGCTATATAGCCGCTTATAATAGCAATCCAGTTAGGAAAAAATATCCAGGGATGAGACCAGGAAGTGCCATTAAATTTATAATTAAATAAAGGCCATAAAAAAGGAGTGGCGAAAAAAGAAGTCGAGTGAGTAAAGATATCTAAGAAAATATGGAAAGCCCAAGCGAGCAAAGGTAGATAAGGGCGCTTTAAGATAAGCCAGACGACTCCAAAGACCAGAGCGAAAATAACGAGGCTATGGGTATAATTATAAAGAACATGAACATACAGTGGGATATCGCTATTTTGAGGCGCTTCTGACCAACTGATTCGCGAGGCGATACCAATAAATTGAGCAATCATTAGAATCCCAAATGATAAAACATCCGGTAGGACACCGAATAGAAAACTAAGCCAATATTCTTTTTTATTTTTTCGACCAAAGGCTAATCCGCCCCAGAGTCCATGAGAAACAACATCCATTATTTTATGATATGATAGGATTATGAAACAAGCAAATCTCGTCTTACTTCGACACGGAGAAAGTCTTTGGAATAAAAAAGGTTTATTTACCGGCTGGGTCGATATTGGTTTATCAAAGAAAGGTGAAAAGGAAGCTCGGCAGGCCGGTCGTTTATTTAAACAGCGTGGTTATACTTTTGACCGAGCCTATACTTCAGTATTAAAACGAGCGATTAAAACTTTAAACTTAGTTCGGATTGAGGCCAAGATCTCGAAATTACCAACCGTAAAAAGTTGGCGTTTGAATGAACGTCATTACGGTGCCCTACAGGGAAAAGGTAAGAAGGCGATTTTAGAAGAGTTTGGCCCTGATCAATTCCAAGCCTGGCGTCGCGGTTTTTCTACTCGTCCACCGCTGCTTCTTAAACCTATGAAGGGCCAATGTAGCCCCAGATCCTGTGGATTGACTATAAGTGAATTTCCTAAAGCTGAATCATTGAAAGATACTTATAATCGAGTTATTCCTTTTTGGAAAAAAGAAATACTTCCGGTCTTGAAAAAGGGTGATAATATTATTATCTCGGCTCATGGAAATAGTTTGCGGGCTTTGATAAAGTATTTGGAAGATATAAATGATACTAAAATCGCTGAATTAGAAATACCGACCGGAAAACCACTTTGTTATCAAATTAGTCCTAAAGGAGAGGTTCAGAAAAAGTGGTATTTAAAATGATTTGAGATATTGGGCAAGTCTTGACAGACTTCTCTTTTTACGAGATAATGAGCCTATTGTTTAAATTTATAGAATCTATCTATGTCCACACGATGCCAACTAACCGGTAAAAAAGTAACGAGCGGCTTTAATAAAAGCCACTCCAATCGCCGTACTAAGCGTACGTTTCGTCCTAATCTTCAGGAGAAAAAAGTAGTTAATCCAAAAACTGGCCGAACTATTAAATTAACCTTAAGTACGACGGCTTTAAAAACTCTAAAGAAATGGGATAAGGCTGGTAAGGTTTACGATTTAGAAATGATTACGGCTAAGCGTTAAGAAATAACATTTAATTTTAAAAAAGACACCGAGTTGGTGTCTTTTATTTTTTCCATGTATCGACATATTGGCCAAAGCCATGGTGAATAAATTTATTTCTTAACTTAGTATTTTTCAAAAGCCAGGTGGCTAAGGTTGCTAGATTAATGAGATAGCGGTTTTTAATAACTTTAAATTTTAATAAACCTGAATCTAGACCTCGACGGATAGTTTTAGTTTGGACCCCTGCAATTTTAGCAGCCTCAGAAACCGATAACCAGATTGGATTAAGAACTTCGGATGGTGGTATATGTTCCTTAATTTCCATAGAGTTTTGCTACTTAAGTCTACAAATTAGTAGACTTAAGTACGAAGCTAAATGATTTATTATCTTTTTAAGTCTAGTATATCGTAGACTTAAATATTATTATGAGGAATGCTAGAGACTTAAGTCTATAGCAGATTGGACTTATCATATATTTTTACAAATATTTACTAAAAAAGCAAGGGCATATACATTTAGAGTAGTTGATAGTTTTTTGAGGGAGAAACTTATTAAGTTTTAGAGTGATAGTTTATATATAATATAGAAGGTCTTTCGGCATACATACCTTTTTTAAATTATTTGACGAATTTTTGAAAAAACTGTCTTTAATTTCCAGAGATATATATAAAAGGAAGGTATGTTATTTTCTTGCCAGTTCTTTCATCTTGTGGTATATTTTGATAAATAATAGACGGTATTTCAAAGTCAACTTATATTCTAAAAGGGTTTCTGTAACACTTTTATTTTTTTTACGTAATCTAATGGCAAGTCCAAAAAAGACCTCATTTTTCGGGGGTGAGCAAGCGCTCTTCCTGAGGCTTAAAAAACATAAGGACAAGCAAGCTTTTATTGAAGCTTATGATCTTTATATCGAGCAGATTTTCCGCTTTATTTATTTTAAGGTGGGGGATCGTGATGAAGCTGAAGATATTGCTTCAATGGTTTTCCTTAAATGTTGGAACTATATATATGAGGGAAATTTAGGGGATTATCAAACTCTAAAATCGCTCTTATATAAAATTGCTCGTAATACGATTATCGATTACTATCGTAAAACCCAACATCGTCAAAATATTCCGCTTGATGATATTGCCCAGACAACAGCGGCGATTGATACCGAACCAAATCCTGAAGAACAAGCCGCTACCGCTTTCGACTTTCAGAAAGTAATGGAAGAAAAATTACCACAGTTAAAGGAAGAGTATCGCGAAGTGATTGTCTTACGTTTCATTAACGAACTATCGATCGCTGAAATTTCTTCGGTCATTGGTAAAACAAATGGAAATGTTCGGGTGATGATTCACCGAGCACTTGAATCACTTCAACAGTTAGTAAAAGAAGCGCCGGAAGAAATAGTTTAACTTTAAAATCAATTCATTAAACAATTAATGTATGAATGAAAAGAATTTAGTGCGCCACCTCTCTGGTCTAAAGAGTGTGGCCCCGCGAGCTGACTGGATTCGACAGAATCGAGAAGTTTTGTCGTATCAAATTTTCAATGGTCAGGAATCAGCGGCTATTAAGCTTGGTTTCTTTAGTCGTGTTGGAATTGTCGCTAATCGATTATTGCAACCAACTCCTATCGCTGCCTTGATCGCTCTCTTTTTTATGGTTAGTGGTGTTGTAGGTTTGAATGCTTCAAAACATACAACTGATCCTGCTAATGTTTTATACGCCGCAAAGATTATTGCTGAGAGGGCCACGGTAGCTACTACTTTTGATGAAAAGGGTAAAGCAAAGTTAGCGGTTGAACACGCTCAAAATCGGGCTAATGAATTAAATAGTTTTTCTCAGACTTCTAACCCTAACGACCCACGTCTTCAGGAATTAACCGATAACTTTAAAAAGGAAATTGCTTCAGCCCGAGAACGATTATCAAAACTTGATGAAGAAGCCGCTAAGCAAGCCGCGATTGATGCCCAGACAAGTGTTAAGCCTAAACTTAACTTGAATAGCAAAGCATCTATTAAACAGAAGACTGATGAAGTGGCAACAACTGATGAAGGTGTAGTAAGTGCTGATTCTGGAAAAGATGAAAAGGGGATTCAGATTTTTATCCCAGCTAGTAAAGTATTAGAAGAAGCAGAAAAATTATTTAATGAGAAGAATTATAATGAAGCAGCTAGTAAATTAGGAGAGATAGAGATTAAGTAAGTTTTAATTTTCGACATGTCATTTGTTGAACGTTTGGTAATTGATGAGGAAGCAACGGGGACAATTTTATATGATGAACATATTGTCCGTTACGAATTAGCCAAACAGTTAGTAAAGGGAAAAATAGTGTTAGACATAGCGACGGGTTCTGGATACGGTGCGCACATTCTTTTACAAGCAGGAGCAAAAAAAATTATTGGTATCGACGCTGATGCCGCGGCAATAGCGGAGGCAAAAAAACGTTATGGTCATGACTTAATAGATTTCAAAGTAGGCAATGCGGAAAGTTTATATATTACTGATAACAGTGTGGAGGTTATTACTTCTTTTGAAACTATTGAACATTTAGGTAATTACAAAAAGTATCTTCAAGAATTGGCACGGGTTCTAACGGGTGAAGGAGTCGCTTTTATTTCGACGCCTAATCGCGACGTCTTTGGCCAGAAGAATCCGTACCATATCAAAGAATTTACTAAGGAGGAATTTATTAGCGGTCTCAAAGAATGTTTCGCTCATGTTTTGTTACTTGAGCAAAAAAATGGTTTGGCAAGTGTTATTAGCGGAACTAACGAACAAGAAGAGGGGAATATTTTGATTCAAGATAAAAATAGCCCAGCTTTATATTTTATAGCTGTTTGTTCTCAGGTAGAGATTTCGGAAAAATTTCAAAGTATTGCCAGTGTTAATATCCGCGCCCTAAAACGTTGGGAAAATAATAAGGGCTGGAAATTAGTGAATATGGTATATACAGGTCTGCAAAAGATCGGTTTTTTCAAGAGTTAGAAAGTTACTATATATATAGTAGTTTATTACCCAGTAGTAAATTCTTATATCTATAGTAAACCTCTTTTTCGAAGAGGCTAATATAGAGAAAGACTACGTCAGTATAACTGATTGAGCAGTGCGGCCCGAAAGGTCGAAATTCGTTTCCGAACGAATTGCTGTACTCAATATTTTACTTCTTAGTAGAATATTGATTAACAAACCTATATATTTTTGAAAAGCTTTCACCTAAGCTTTGTACAAAGCGAGGGTGAATAAATCTATTCTATAGATTTAGAATACATCAATTTTGCTTTTCTCCGCATCAACAAGGATAGAAGTTTTAAAGTTAAAAGTTATAAAGTATTAATACTTAATAACATTATGAACTTTATAACCTTTTACTAGTTGTGTGGAGTAGTGAATTCCCCCCATAATTTGCTCTCTAGTATTAACAGAACTTATGTTCTCGTTGATGCGGGGAAGCGGGATTCCGATTGATGTGAGCGGTTTTTTGAGAATAGTAAAGGATTAAATTAAGTATGTATAATACCTTACGAAAGATTTCTATTTTCGCATTGGTAGCTATTACAGTTATTAGTATTAGTGGTTTTTCCGCTTCACAAGTTAAAGCAGCTGCTTTACCTGGAAGTTTAATTAAAAGCACCAACTCTTCTGCTGTTTACTACCTTGCATCGAATAACTCACGTTATGTATTTCCTGATGTAAAGACTTACATGACATGGTACCGTGATTTCAGTGGTGTTAACGTTATTTCTCAAGCTGAATTGGAAACATATCCATTAGGCGGAAACATAACTTACCGCCCTGGTACACGTTTAGTTAAGACCCAGGCAGCTGCCGGCGTTTACGCAGTTGGTTACAACCGCACTCTTCACTCCATTGTAAGTGAAGCTAACGCTATTGCTATGTGGGGTCCAATGTGGAACAAAATGATTAATGACGTTCCAGAAGCTTTCTTTACTAACTACGTTGTTGGAGCTCCTTTGGCTCTAGGAATGTACGGTGAAGGACAGTTAGTAATGCACTCTGGTAATCCTGATGTGTATTACTATGATGGTTCTGCTTACCGCAAATTTGCAAACGAAAATTCCTTTACTGGAAATCGTTTCAGCTTTGCTCACGTAGCAACCGCTCCAGTAAGTCTAGCCTTTACTCCTATTGGATCTCCAGTCAGTGGTATTGAAGCTAACTTAATTAACACTTCAGGTGGTGCTTCAAGCTCTGCCTCAACTGGAACTGGTTTGTCAGTAGCTTTGTCTTCTGATACTCCAGCTTCAGCCAGTATACCTAAGGGTGCAACTGGTGTTAATTACACAAAGTTTAATGTTACCGCTTCTAACGACGGTGATATTATTCTTCAAACAGTAACCGTTTCCCGTATGGGTGTCGGTACTCCAGGTGACTTCGAATATGTTTACTTGTATGATGGTATGAATCGTTTGACCACTGGTCGTTCGATTAACTCCAGCACAAACAAGGCTACATTTAACAACTTAAACTTGACAGTAGCTAAAGGCACAACCAAAACTCTTTGGATCGCTGCTGATATGTTGTTATCAGGAAGCACTGGTTCTGGTTCAAGCTCACTCGGTATCTCTGCCGCTTCTGATATAGTTGCCGGTGGTGCTACTGTAACCGGATCATTCCCAGTAATGGGTAATGTTATGGGGCTTACCAACGTTTCTGGTGGTAGTATCGTTATCGCAAAGACCGGTTCTCTAACCAACCCTAAGGCTGGTGAAATCGGTGCTAAGGTTGCCTCTTTCAAATTGACTGCTGGTTCAGCTGAAGATTTGAAAGTTACCGGCGTTACTTTGTACAATTCAGGCACTGTTCAATCTGATAAGCTTTCGAACTTTGTATTGAAGCAAGCTGGCACCACTGTTGCCACTGCATCTACTATGAGTTCAAACAGCAACATCATGTTGAACTTCTCATCTCCATTTATGATGGAGAAGGGTGCTTCACGAACATTCGAGTTGTATGCTGATATTTCTGCCACTGCTCGAAAAGATGAAACAATTACTATCTACTTAGATAACAGTGCAGATTTGCATACCGTCGGTCAAACTTATGGCTTCGGTGCTTCAGTAGATCGTACTGCTTATGATGCTGGTGACGCTTCTACTACTACAATTCAGGCAGGACAGGTTACTTTGTCTTTCCAGGGTCCATCTGTTCAAGATCTAGCCGTTCAACAGCAGGATGTTGAGTTGTTCCGTTTTACAATTGTTGCTCAAAGCAATATTGAAATCCGAAACACTCATTTAAATCTAACTGCTGCCGGTGGTTCAAATGACAACGATCTTACTGATGCAGAAGGATTGTTAAATCTAACAGTACCTAATTACACAGATATTAAGTTTGTTGACTCAAGCTCTAATCAACTTGTGGCTGGTCCTAAGGATCTTACAGCTTCAGGTAACGATTTGACTCAAACATTAGACTATACCGATATATGGAATGTTAATGCTGGTCAAACTCGAACGATTAAAGTAACTGCTGACGTTGCTAACTACACTCCAGCTTCTGATGAAACTATCAAAGCTACGTTGAACACATTTACAACAGGTGCTGATATTAAGAATTTGGATACTAACCAATTCTTGGTAACTGCTGACATTGTTCCTTCAACTAACATTGCTGGTAATACTCATCGAGTAAAATCAGGATCAGTTACTGTTGCCTTATCTGGTACTCCTTCAGCTCAGACTTATATTAATGGCTCAACAGCTGTTAAAATGACTGGTTTGAATATTACTGCTGGTACTGGAAAAGACATCAAGGTTAGTTCAGTTATGTTCACTGCTGTGGGTGCAAACTCATGTGCAACAGAAACTGACTGTGTCTTGAATGTTAAGCTTTGGGATGGTGCAACTCAGGTTGGCCAAACTAAATCTTTGGCATCTAATAATACCGTAACGTTTGATAACTTGAACGTTATGATCCCTAAGGGTACAACAAAGACTTTGACTGTTTCAGTTGACTTGAATACCTTGTCTTCTGTTGCTGGTTCAACTACATTACGATTGAATGTGGCTTCTACTGATGACGTCGTTGCTGAGGACGTTGATGGAAACTCCATCACTGTTTCTGGAACCGTCTCTGGTCCAAACCACACTGTCGCTTCTGCTGGTTCTTTGACTGTAGCTTTGGGTCCAGATGATTCTGAGACTGAAAGCCGAATCATTTTGGCTGGTAAAACAGATGAAACAGTCGCTCGTTACCGCTTTACTGCGGCCAACGAAAGTCTAAAATTGACTCGTGTAACTATTGAATTACCTGCAAGTACTGACGATGAAGTAACAAGCGTTAGCTTGTGGGATGGTGCTACAAAGGTAACTGGCGATGTTGCTGTAACAAGCGCTGGTACTCCATACGCTAAATTCAATAGCTTCACAACTGACTTCGTTATTCCAAAGGATTCCACCAAGACTTTGACAGTAAAGGTTAACACTAATACTGTTGGAAATGGTGCTGATTCTGGTACAACGGTAACTGCTACGTTAGCTACCGATACTTCTGCTGACGATCAGTTTGAAGCTCGTGGTGTGTCAAGTAACACAGTTCTTGACGACGACGATGTAACACAAACATCAGCTCGTGCAATGGTACTTCGCAAAACCAAAATGACTGTAACTGAAAATGCAATTGCATCTTCAATTATTTCAAATGGTAGCGAACAGGAAGTATATAACTTCACTGTATCTGCCGACGCTAATGAAAACGTTTCATTGAAGCAACTTATTCTTGATGCTGTTATTACCGACAACGTTGGTACTAACGACACATTGGTAGCTGGTTCCCTTAAGCTTTATCGCGGTTCAACTAATTTGACCTCTAACGTTGATATTCACAACTTAGTTGGTACAACATTAGAAACTGCCGCTACAATTGCTGAAGGTACTTCACAAGTAGTTATTACTTGGGCTTCTGATGAAGAAGTTATCGCAGCTGGTACTTCGAATACATATTCTATTCGTGCTACCTTAAGCGGTTATTCAACACCGGCGGATGATGATACATTCCGTATGTTGTTGAAGACTGACGCAACAGCTCAAACTGCAACTAACACTTACCTTGTCGACTTAGACACAACTGTTTCACAACAGACTGCTGCCTTGGCTGACATAACTGCTACCACTATTGATGGTACAGAAGGTACTACTGCAGTTTTGGCTGCTAACGGAAACTTCATTTGGTCTGATAACTCAGGTGTTCCTCATGACTATGATCTCGTAGACAGTGTCCTTGCTGGAACTGACTCGACTTCCGGTTCTGACTGGATCAACGGTTACTTACTAAAGAACTTCCCAATGTCAGGAAAGACTTTGAATAACTAATAATTATTCGAGTCAGCTAGCTTCTTTTAGAAGTTAGAAACATTCAACCCTCTCCGTAAGGAGGGGGTTGTTTGTATTTTCTGGAGATTTTTAAGATTATTTGTCACCAGATTTTCTTTTTGATAGACTAAAAATAATTCCCTCCTTAACATATTATTTGGAAGGAATTATGAGATATATAACTGAAAAAGAGTATATGGAATTAATGGAAATGCTTAAAACATCTTTTCGTAAATTTGACGATCAATTTGCTGATATGCAAGCGCAATTTACTGATCTACGAAAAGAAATGAACGATCGATTTGATAAAATTTATCAACGTCTTGATAAAATTGAAGAAAGGCTTGATAAAATTGACGAACGTCTTTATTACCACGAAACTTGGTTGAAAAGAATTGAAAGTAACATGGCAACCAAAACTCAATTAAAGAGCTTGGTTGGTATATTAGAAAAAAATGGTGTAATTTCTTCATTTGATTCTGCTCATATTTTATATAATCCTCCGGAACGAGAACGTTAGTTCGTTTTCGTTTCTTGTTTTAAAGATTTATGGTATAATATGAAAAAGTATTATGCGCTGTCCTAATTGTCAGAAAACGATTTTAGATAATATAAAAAAATGTCCGTATTGTGGACATGATACAACAAAAAAAATTAACGTTACCGATATGTTTGAGAATCCGGTTAACCCGATGGGAAATATGGCCGCTACCGGCGCCATTCCTCCCGCAGAACATCATGAAGCGGTTCGAACTGAGGTTAAAAAACGTCATTGGCAACGCTGGATTTTTTATATTTTGATTATTATTATTGTTCTTGGTTCGGTTGGTTTAATGGTTCAAATGTCGGCGGATAATGATAAATTGATTTTAGCCATGAATCAAACGACTAAGAACTTAGCGGCTAAAGATGAGGAACTGGCTAAAAAAGAAGCGGCGGTAAAGCAAGCTGAAGATGCCAGACAACAAGCTCAAAACGAGTTAAATCAAAAAGCTGAGCAATATAAAAAAGATATCGAGGCACAATCTGGTGCGGTTAAAGATTTAGAACAGTGTAAACTGGAATTGACTGCTTCTGACGCTAATATTTATAATTTAATTTTAACGTTAGGGACTGGTATTTCTAATGTTGATTTAGCAAAAATTGCGGTGGCTGATGCTAATATTAGTAACGGCGTTGATAGTGATAAAGACGGTTTGTCTGATGAAGTGGAATTGGCCCTTGGCACGGATAAAGATAAAATTGATACTGACGGTGATACCTATGGAGATCGTGATGAACTATTGCGTAGCTTCGATCCTTTAGTTGCTGGTCGCTCTATGCCAATTGATCAAGTGTTTGCTGATAAACAAAAAGGTAGAATTGTTATTGCGGTTGAAGGAAATAAAGAAGCTTGGTATGTTAATCCGGGTGATGGGAAGCGTTATTTCCTAGGTCGACCTGGTGACGCGTATAAAGCCATGCGTAGCGTCGAATTTTGGACAAAGAGCTACGGAAAATAATTTTTCCATTCATAACTTTTAAACAACTCGTTTTTACGAGTTGTTTTGTTTTATCCGATTTATTCTCAATAAGAAATTTTTCTTTACTTTTTCTTGACCTTAGTTTTGATAAAGTTATTTCGTGAGCTGTGTCATGGATTATGATCGGACTATCATTAGGTAACGAGAGGTGGTCCATTTGGAGGGGTGGACTGCTTTTTAGCTCCTAGGGGTAGTCCGATTATAATCTATATTTTTAGTATGAGAAAAAGAAGTATGTCTTGGTTAATAGCTCTTGGTTTTATTTTCTTAGTCGTTGGAGCGGGAATGATTCTGCGGTTTTGGAAATATATTATTTACTTGCCACCGCTTTGGGAGCGTTTAATCGCTTTGCCGGCTGAAAGTCCCGCAACGGCCTACGAAAAATTTCAAAACGAGTTACTAAAAGGCAATGATAAAAAATCTCTACGATTTATAACCAGAGAAACTCGTGAACAATATCGTGAATTACTTCAAGACCCAGAAATTAGAAAGCACTATCTCTCGCCCTTAGATAATTTAACTCAATTGTATCAAGTTGATTGCGAAGATCAACGAGTCTGTCGGGTGATGTCGGTTTATACTTATGATTATGAGGTAGCTGAAGCGTACTGGGAAAGTATCATGGGCAAAGATTTCTTAATACCGGCTGGGAAGCGGAAACTTGAAATGACCTTTGTCGAAATTAAAAAAGGTTATTGGCAAATTAATGAATTCTAGTATGAAGATTATTAAACGATTAGTTTGGATGTTATTAGCTTTATTGTTTTTAGGAAAGGTGAGTTTACCGACTGTTCAAGCGTTTGATAGTTATGTTATTCATCCCGCTTTGGCTCAAATCATTGCTCTTCACTATAATAATCAAAATCCTGATGACCCTCTATCAGAGTCAGAAATTGAGTGGTTTACCCAAGGTGCTTTAGAAGAAGATGAACCTTCAATTCGGGCTTTAAATCATTTCTTTAATCCAATTAAGAATGAAGGTTTACGGGTTGGGGGAGTATTACTTGGTTTAAGCGCTCCTGAATGGGCCTATGCCAAGAATCAACAGAAATTAGAGCTTGGAGGCGACTGTTCCTGGCCTACGGCGATTACCGCTTATCAGACAGGGGATAAGGCCAAAGCCTTTCGCTGTCTTGGTCATGTTCTGCATTTAATGGAAGATATGGGAGTACCGGCTCATACTCGTAATGATCAGCATCTCGTTGGTGATCCTTTTGAACAATGGGCAAAATATCATAATCCTATACCAGCGGATGAAGCGATAAGTGAACCAAACTGTACAACGGGGAAGGATTGTATTACGAGTCTGGGGACATGGATAAATAAAAATTTTGTCAGTAAAAATACTATTAATAATATTGATTTTGAATCGCCATTCAATAATGCGACGATTGACGGGGAGTATTTAACCGCAAATCAAATAAAATTAGCGGTCTATAATCCAAAAAACAGAATGTTTTCTTTAACGGAAGAAATTCAAGCTGATTACTGGCAAAAAATTTCACCTATGATTAAAGCTTATGGTGAAAAGTTGATCACTATATTTATATTAGAAGCAAAAAATCAGCCAATGTTGCCGCTTCCATCACAAAATCCGTCTATAACTATTACACCTTCTGATCGTCTACCTTCTGCAATAACCTCTCCTACTACTCCATCGAATCCGGCAGTGACTTTTAAATCATTAACCGAATCAATTAAGCCTCCTGAGTTGATACCGACTAAAATTCCTTTTATTCCTAAAAAAGAAACGTCTCCAATAATAACTAAAAAAATAATTGAACCTGTGCCGGATACCTATATTATTAAACGTCCCGCTTCCACTATTAAAGAGACAACTGCTCAGTTTGTTTTTTCTTCAGATATTTCTACAGCTCGTTTTGAATGTAGTAGTAATATTTTTTCCTGGTTTGATTGTGGTAGCTCGTATTATATAACCGGTCTTGAACCTGGTCGGCATTCATTATTTGTTCGAGCTGTTAGTGAGGTGGGTCATGATTTAACGCCGCAATACTATTCTTGGTTAGTCGACACTTCGGCACCAAAAACTATTTTAGTAGCTATTACTAATAAGTTCTCTCGACAGGCGAGCTTTCATTTTATCTCAGAGATTGGGGCAAAGTTTGATTGTCGACTTGATGTCGAAGAATGGAAAGAGTGTATATCTCCTTTTAAAAGCGAAGAACTCAGAAGTGGTAAACATACTTTTAGTGTGCGGGCTCGTGATAAGGTCGGAAATATTGAAGAAGAACCTGACTTTTATCATTGGACGATTGAAATGGCTCGACCAGTTTCTCCGGTTATTACCTTCCCACAAAAGTCGCCTTATTATACTCGTTCTTCTGGAATTGTAATTTCAGGTACCGTGGCGCCGAGTCTTAAAGTAATAGGTGGTGATAATTTAGAACAAAAAGAAGTAGAGCCTATTTTGGATCATTGGTCATATAACCCGCTTCTTAGTATAGGGGAGAATATTTTTAGTTTTAGAGCTATAAATGACTATGGAGAAGAAAGTCTCTCAGTTTCAACAAGGATTATTTATGATGTAGATCCTCCTGAAATTAAATATGTTAACTTTCCAGAAATAAACACCGGCGAAGATTTTTCTATTTCATGGGAAGGAAATGATAATTCTAATGGCTCTTTGTCATATGATGTTATGTTTCGGTCGGCAGTGGGGGGATGGCAGAGTTGGCTGGAAAAAACCACACAAACAGAAGCGCAATTTATAAACGAATTTCCTTCTGAAGATATCTTTTTTCGTATTAGAGCTATTGATCAGGCGGGAAACATAAGTGATTGGCTAGAAAAAAATATTATTGGTAATCAAATTGTACAAACAGATCATTTGGTTATTAGTCAGATTATTCCCAAAGGCAGAAATGGTAGTGCTGATGAATTTATTGAAATATATAACCCTACTTCATTACCAATTTCACTTCAGGGTTTTTCAATTCAAAAAAAGTCAAAATCAGAGATTATTTGGCATGCGGTTGTTCCGGCTGCTCAACATGAATTAGCAGTGGTGAGTCCACATGGCTATTATTTATTTACTGGCGCTTCTTATAGTTATCTAACTACTCCTGATGTAGCAGTTTTAAATGAATTATTACATGATGAAAATGGCCATGTTAGAATCGTAAATAATTTAGGTTTAATAATTGATCGGCTAGGGTATGGTCAAGCTAATAGTCCTGAAATAAACGCCGCTCCGCAACCAAGTTTGGGTGTTTCTTTGCACCGAAAAGCCCAGAGTTTTTCAACCGCCTTATCGTTAAGTCAATTTCCGAATTTAGGAAATGGTTATGATAGTAATAATAATTTTAATGATTTTGTTTTACAAACTGAAGTTTTACCAAAAAATAGTCAAACCGTCTTCTAATGAGTTTTCGTTAAAAATTGGCTAATATTAAATATAAATTACTTATATCACATAAAAATTTTTATAATTATTAGGTAGGGCAGTTAATCATTTTATAAAACCCTTGTATTTATTGTTGTTTTTTAAAAGATGGTGTATAATAACCAATAGATAAAGGCTTTTGCCTCTTAATAATTAAACTTAGTCAATATGACAAAGTCACAGCTCATGGAAGCATTGTCTTCCAAGTCAGGTATGGCGAAGAAAGATGTCGTCAACTTTATGACTGTTTTGGTCGATATGGCCTACGTTGAAGTAAAGAAAAATGGTGAGTTTGTATTGCCTGGTTTTGGTAAATTGGTAAAGATGCGTCGTGCTGCTCGTCAGGGACGCACCCCTGCCACAGGTGCCACTATCCAGATCCCAGCCAAGACTGTAGTAAAATTCCGTCTTTCAAAGGCTGCTAAGGATGCTGTTCTCTAAACTTTTGGTTTTAAAAGCCGTCCGGTCGTTGACTG
>DAORIW010000013.1:0-26693 GCA_035438725.1 bacterium
TATAGCCCGGTTGAACTATTTCTTGATCTAAAACCTGACTTGGATGAGACTACCCTTGATAAAGAAATTCAATCTCTCTTAGCCGATCGTCAGAATAAACAAATACGAAATTGTCTCAATGGCTTAGTTATCGGAGGACTCGCCCCCATCTTAATTAAATTAGCAAACTTGAATCCTGAAAAAGCGGTTAATCTTTTAGAGAGAAAAGAACGCTTAGCTTTAGGTAAATTAATTAAAAATTTACCAATGTCCGTTAGTGGATTAATGGGACTTCATAAAGCCGTCGTAACGAGTGGCGGTGCTGACCTTACCGAAATTGATCTTAAAACTATGCGCTCGCGTCTTCATGATAATCTATTTTTAATTGGTGACGTTTTAAATATCAATCGTCCCTCCGGAGGTTACAGTCTCCAACTTTGTTGGACAACAGGCTTTGTGGCGGGAACTGCCAGTGCAAATGAATAACACATTAATTATTAAGACTCCCAACTTCAGTATTATACGAATCTTTAATTTCTTCAGGACTCAATACAACTTGATATAATTTAAATTCATCAAAAATTCCACTGAAATATCGTGATTCGCCGTAAGCTGATGATCCAAAGGCCGCCGGTCCCTGTTCTATACCAGTTCTGGCTGATCCCCTATTTTCTTCAACTCCATTTAAATATATTATTTTGGTTTGACCATCATTAGTCACGGCAATATGATAGAATGTATTAGTTTCAATGGGTGTTTTAGTAGTAATATAGCCATAATTAAATAATAAAAATGAGCTATTATTATAGAGTGTTATACCTAAACGATCTTCAGAGGTATTAAATATTTGTTTTTCGTCATCACTCTCTGAATATTTTTTCACCCAGCCAGTAAACGTGTATTCAGGAATATTTGGTAACATCAAGCTAATATATTGTCCTTGTCCATTAAACTGTATACAACCTCCTTTTAAGCATTTTTCGCCTTCTTGCCAACTCGGCAAGTCATACGCAGAAATTAATTGACCATTAAAATTATTATCACTACTATTTTTAGCTACAGTTCCTGAGGTTTCATCAAACTTCCACCATCCAACAAGAGATTTTTTCCTGTCAACGATTGGTTCTTCTCCAGTTTCTTCTTCAGTCATTTTTAATTCGTTATCGTTTTGATTATCTTCAGGAACCGGAGAATTATTTTGCCTAAGTATATCGGGGGTTACTGAAGAATCTGACAGACAACACATATCCCGCGCTGCTCTTGCATCCAGCAGTTTAAGCCAACCTAATTGTTGAGTCGCGATCACAATAAAAATACTTACGATTTGTAAGACAATACCTAGAATAAATTTTGATGTTTCCTGCATATTATTTGGCTTGGATTGGATTAGTTTTCATATGAGATAAGGTATATCGTCTGCCTTTTTCCATAATCCAGCCCGTAAAAAGTAGCAAGACTCCTGCTCCAATAAAAAAGAGGCTTTTATCAAATGAATCATAAAACCAGTCAAAATATTTTATAAAAATCAAAAAGAAAAGTGAAAAAGCCCCTAAATTTACCCAGGTAGTTTCTTCACGAATATAACCTAAGAATATCAATCCTAGGATTTCCAAGAAAAGTGCCAAATTCAACACAATGGCCATTATAATACCGGCCGAAGATAATTGTTTACTGGTAGACACTCCAGAATTAAACATATTTTCTCCACGAAGAAAAATTATTAATATTCCTATCACGCTTATAAATAATGCGGAAATAGCTTCAGCTGGTGATATTAATTTTTTTATAAAAGCATATGATAGACTGCCAATGATGAGAATAAAAGCTATTACTAATGTTAGAATTAATTGCCAAGAATCGGTAACGCTGTTTCCAATCATCATTTTATATAAAGCTGATACACCTTTCTCAGAAGAGAAATATAGGAGTAATGAGGACAGAAAAATAATACCAAAGGCGAAATAAACATAACTCATTTTTATAAAAATTATATTTTTTTTATGTGTGTGACCAAGTACATATAATATAAGCGATATAAATAGGAGACCAGCTACAACTACTGAGCTTTTTATTTCATCAGCCTGTACCCACAAGGATGATTGATTCCCCCACCAAAAAAATAAGCCAGCGAGGGTAATCATACCGAGGGAAACAATACGCGTATAATATGTAACAGCTAAAGCTACTAAAATACTTGTAATAATTACACCATAGAGCGACAAAGGTGCACCTAAATATTTATTAAATGTCCCTAAGGTAATACCAAAGAATATTACGGCCGCTATAATAAAAAGTTGACTCATTACATTCTCCTTTGAATAAATAGCAGGATTTGAGGTTTGATTATTAGATGCGTTCTGTGACGGTTTCTGTCGAACTAAAAATACAATAAATCCGATAACCACTATAGGCCAAAAGAAATTAAGTAAAGGACCAAATAATAATGACATATATTAAAATTTATCTACTATTTCTGAAGGAACTCGACTACGAATTTTCATAGCGGTGTACGTTACGAGGGTAGTAGAAATAATTAATAAAAGAGTTGAAATTAATAGCGCCGGTATATGTCGAGGATTTCGAAAAATATAAGGCACATACACTGAGATACTAATCACCGCTAATAACAAGGCTACATAATAAAGTTGATATAACTTCGTTACTAATCCCATGATAATTGCTCCCACCATCCAGAGAGCGAATCCATCGGCAATATGCCCGGTAATATGGTACATTTCCGCAATAAGAAAAATAGCGACGCCATAAATAATAGTGCCCAGTAAGATTAATCCATTACCAATTTTTACTAATTTTGAAACTTCTTTTAGATACCAACCAACCGCATACGGTAACATAATAGAAATTAAAATAATGGCAATACGCAAAGGTCGTGATAATTCTTGCCAATTGGAAGCCAGGAAAGTATAAACTCCCAGACCAACTAGAATAGCACCAGCAGTAATGATTATTCGTACTGCTTTGGTATGATCAGTATTTTCTTCAACCTCACTACTAACTATAATCTTATCAGGTTCTTTTTCGATAACAGGTGGGTTTTTAATATTAGTTGAAAAAGTCTCATTGTTATCTGTTTCAATATAAGTAAAGGCCTCATTAATTTTTTCCAATTTCCAGCCCTTTGTGAGTAATTCCTGAAAAATTACTTCGCGACTTTTTCCATACTGTATAGCTTCTTTAATAAAAGCCAGTAAAGCTTCATTAATAACCATAGATATTTGTTTAATAGTATATTAAAATTATAGCTTAAATATGAGTAAAAGATAATAGAAACTAATAAGATTAAAGGAAACTAACCAATCCACGTACCGACGACAAACAATCTCAGATTAAGCGTAAATAAAACTATCGAGAATGCTAAAATGGTTAGAAACAGCCACATCCGGCGTTCCGTTAGTTCTATAATGAAAATAAAGACAGGTAGAATTACTAACATATAACGATTTACCGACGCCATAGGAAACATAGAAAAAAATATAAGCGTATTCAAGAGACAGAGTACTGCATAAGGCCACTGCTTTTTTATTATCCAGTAAATCGTCGCTACAAGAGTTAAAAGAGCCGATCCAAATTCAAATACTCCTGATACTAAAAAACCATAAATATTTACTTCCCACGATTTTGAGGTATACAGCTCTATGAGTCTAGGTATCGACTGCCAAGGAAACATATAGGTTCGAACATCAGCCCACATTTTTTGATCGTGAATAAACTTTAAAAAATCATGAAAAGTAAAAAGCGTGTAAAAACAGAAAATACTTAGACCTAATGGTATCAGCAATACATAGTAAAACTCCTTTTTTCTAAGCAATCCAGATATAGAACGGGTAAAAGAAAAAATCAGTTCTTTAAACTTTTGAAAAACAAATGAGGCGCTCGTATTTTCAGACACGTATAAAGCGGTAATATAAACTGGTATTAAAAATACACCTACATTTCTAGTTAGTACCGCGCCCGTTCCCATTAAAGAAGCGATAAGCCAACGTTTCTCCTTCAAATAATAAAAAAAGGTCACTAGAAAAAATAAAAACAGTGATTCTGTATATAGTGAAGCAAAAAAGAAACCACAGGGTGCTAACAATAGGAGGGCAATTATTTTAAAAGAAAACTGGGAATCTGACTCATGCTTAAATAAGCGATATATATACCAGACGGTTAATGATAAAAAAATATAACTAATAAATAATCCAGCATTAAGAGGTGAAAATAAAAACGAAAATAACCAGATCAGAATAGGGTACAAGGGAAAAAAAGCAGTTGTGGTCGTATAACCTTGCGTTGCAATATTATAATAATAATTA
The DNA here is from genome assembly GCA_035438725.1 of bacterium. Classification (GTDB taxonomy): domain Bacteria; phylum Patescibacteriota; class Patescibacteriia; order Patescibacteriales; family Patescibacteriaceae; genus Patescibacterium. The sequence continues at coordinate 4,299 of DAORIW010000013.1, forward strand.
GCATCCCATTGCATTAATAAATGCCACGGAGAAATATGCTGGGCTAAAAAAGGAGAGCTAGGTGTTAAATAATACGAAAAAAATATTATCGTCCAGATTAGACAATAGTAAATTGCTACTATTCCAAAACTACCAGCAATTTCTTTAACCGATAATTTAGAAATTTTAAAATGGTTCATAGGAATGGCACGGGATGAGGGAATCGAACCCCCGCTAGAGGTTTTGGAGACCCCTGTACTACCATTATACTAATCCCGCCTAATAACGTTAAAAGTTATAACGTGATAAAACCTCAGAAGTTACCAATACTTCTTATGACCTTATTATACATTATAACTTTTAATTTATTTAGTTTCGCGATGCAACGTATGTTTACGGGCTTTTTTCGAAAACATCATAAGTTCAAGCCGACCTTTTAGGGTCTTCTTGTTTTTATGAGTACGACGAATTTCTCCAGTTTCCGTACACTGCATTTTAATCATCTGATCTTGTGACATACAATATTAGTTAAATGTTATAAAGCTATATAGTTATAATAAAAATGAAATCATTATAACTTTACAACTTTACAACTTTATACATTAGTAGGGTGGGCCGGGTAGGATTCGAACCTACGAAGGCGAAAGCCAACAGATTTACAGTCTGCCCCGGTTGACCGCTTCGGTACCGACCCGAAATAATTAAAAAGAGGCTTTTAAGGCCTGCTTACGTTATAACAGAAATAAAACTTTTTTGCAAGATTACAAACTAAATATGAGCTATTTTCGAAATTCGGACCAATGATTTTCTCCTTATCATCGAACAGTCCTCTTTCTTTTTGACCTATAATCCTTATATTTATAAATTAAAATATTCTATTTGTTTCTCCAAATTATTCATTGAAATAGACCTACTTATTGCCAAAAATTTGTTTATGGCACCTGTTAATATGGAAAAACACTGTGCTCAATTTAATTAAAAAAAGTTATTCTTGCTTTAAGAAAATTTCTAAATTAAAATTTCATCAACAATATCTTTAATATTTCTAAATTTATGCTCTCTATTAAAAGTATTTATTATCCTTGGTTTTAATCGTTCAATAACATTACTATCTTTAATTCTTTGTAATTGTTTCTCAAGTAATTCCAGTTGACTATTAAAATAGTCCATACCAAGCTTTGAGTCTCTTTCAACAAATTCTCTTCTGGCTGCCTCACGATCGCCATCAAACCAAATTAAGTCAAAACCATTAATACGAAGCTTTTCTATTATTTCGATATTCTCATCTTTAACTGGAAACCCCCATGTTATAACAATGTTCCCTAATTGTGTTATTAAATCACTTCTTTCAGGATCTTTTTCAACATCCCAATGAATAAAATTGTAATATTTAGATAAATACTCACCAACGGTAGTTTTTCCCATACCAGGAATACCAGTGATTAAAATTTTCTTACTCATAACTTTTCCATACACATTTCAATACCTTCTAATATCCCTGAAGTAAAATATTTTGTAATTTCTATTTCTTGCAGATTAAACCATTTATACCCTAAATGTTCGTTACTTAATCTTAAATCTCCTTTGATATATTCTGCTTCAAAGAAAAGATAGAGAATATGAATATCCTGTTTAGCGTTTGTCATGGATGCCGGTACCAGGTGTCTCCCTACTGCAACTGGTGTTGTGTTAAGATGATAAGTAATATCCCCTATTTCCTCTTTAATTTCACGGTCCAGGATCTTCGAAAAATCAATTCTAAATTCATCAGTATCTATTCTACCTCCCGGTAAATCATAAAAGCCGGCAAAACTTCCATTATTAAGGCTCTTTAAACCAAGGATTTCTCCTTGGCTATTCTTCAGAAGAAGTTTAAGTGATATTTGATAAAAATCTTTTTCTTTTGCCATGTTATTAAGCTTAAACTGGTTTCTATACTGAGTCAACAAAACTAAAAAGCTCTTGAGATATTTAATTTGAAAATCAAATAGAAATCTATATTTAGAAAAAAATAAAAAACGGAAAAAATCCGCTTTTTGTATAAACAAAATTAAAATATCTGAGCCGTTTTCGGGATTCGGACCCGAGACCTTTTCCTTACCATGGAAATGCTCTACCAACTGAGCTAAAACGGCCAAACTTTATAGCGCCTCAATTCTTTCTTTAAAATTAGCCAGTTTCTGGTTCTCTGGATTAACCGTTTCAAGTTCAGTTAAAGCCTGCTGAGCGTTAATTTTATCTTTCTTTAGTATACTGACCTCAATCATCCTGTCAAGATAACGAGGGTTGTGTCGTTCAATTTTTAAAGCTCTTTTGAGCTGAACAATCGCTTTAGCATACTCTCCTGCTTCTTCAAAAATTGTTCCTAAAAGAAAATAGGCCTGAGAGAGTTCAAGATCCTTAACCTCTTTGGTTTTTGTCTTTTCTTCACCTTCATGTGCACGTTCACTATTCTTTTTTAGTCGTAAAGCATGTTCTAAAGTTTGTCTAGCTTCATTGAGGTTTTGATTTTTTAAATATACTTCACCTAAATCCTTAAAGGCACGAAAATTCTTTGGATCTAGGCCAATTATTTCAATATATTTTTTTTCCGCTCCTTCGAGTCGGCCATCACGAACCATTTCCTCGGCCTCAAAAAGTAACACATCAATTCGCTTAGATATTTCTAGGCCAATCATTGCTTCGCGGTTTACTTGAGCACGTTGCCAATTATTTACTTTATCATACAGCCAATCAAACGTATTACGGAGTAATTTTGAGAATGGTTTCACTAAGCGTGCAAAAAATAACCCGGCATGTCCAAAACGACGACGTAATTGACTGGCGATAATCTGTTGCTTTAGTTGAGCATTCTTCTCAGTTTGGATTTCGGCAACATCAATATTTGCCAGTAAACTAAATTTACGTCCAATAATAATCAGAGCACCAATTAATCCAATAATAAAGAGTGACCAACCAATAATATACTCCATATAAATTAATAATTTCCCTTAATAAGAATATACAACCATCCACTAAAAAATATAACACCAACAAATAATAATCCAAAAACTAGAATAATCAAAAAGAAGTAAAGAACGCCTGTAATTAAGACCATTAACGGATGAAGGGCGGTTGTAAGTTTCCGCGGCTTTTTATCTTGACCTATGTCAAGAGATGGAAGACCTTCAAATACATCATACAGAATTTCTATACACCAGGTAACAATAAATATCGGCCAAGAAAAAATTCTATCGTACCAGCGAATTTCACCTAAATCATCATTTTTATACAGTTCAAACTGTTCTTTCTCCTCAATTTTAAAAAAAGTTTCGAATCGAGTTAAATTTCCATCTTTTTCTTCTCCAAAAAGATAAATCGGCGTTGTAAATAATTTCTTGAGTTTAGATACCATGGAAGGTACAGTTATTTAACGGTGCGAACTAAAGCTTCCGGACTTTGTCCATCATATATAATTCCGGCAATAGCATTCGCGAGAGCCGTTGCCTCAGCCAACGATCGTTGATGTAAATTTCGTCCTAGAGCTGCACCCGCCACCCCCGCTCCATTAACTTCTTCGTGGATCATACGCAAGAGTTGCGGAGTTTCCATATTTTCGCCACCAGCAAAGATAACTCGTGATCCTTCGGCCGCTCCCATAATTTCTTGAAGAGCAAGACGGTTTTCCGGTACGGGATGATTAACTTTTATAAAATCTGCTCCCAGAGCCGTACCAACGTTAATAGCACCAGCGATTAAATGGGGGCTATATTTATTTAAAATCGCTTTACCGCGCGGGTACATCCAAAGAATAGCAATTAAGCCCGCTTGATGGGCTTGCCAGACAATTTGGGCTGCTTCTCGAAGCATTGCCGCCTCATAATTACTACCGACGTACACTGTATAGCCAACCGCTGGAATAGTCAACTTAGAATTATTAGCAAATTCAATAACTTGGCGGACATCGTGCCAGGCACTACTAAAGGGGTCATGGTTAGTTTCGGTCGTTAAGTTAGACTTACTATTAAGCTTAACAGCATAGGGTAAATTAGGATATTTAGCACCAAATTTTGCAATAAAACCAAGCTGAGTCACAAAGAGACCAATACGAGAGGAGGCGGCAATATGAAACAAATGTTCGGGTGAAGCATCATCACCTGTAATATCTTCGCCAAAAAAATCATCATTTAAATGTTCAACCCGTTGATCTCCAGCAAATAAAAATAATCGTCCGGTATTTTTTGTAATTAATCGGAAATTTTTTAAATAGGTTGTTCGCATGGCTGCTGGAACATCAAGCGGAACAGGAAATTGTGTTATGTCTTTTCTCATAATTAATCCATGGTATACGACTACACTTTTAGTTTATCACAGAAGAAACAATGCCGTAAAACTCACGGGCTCGTAAACTCGCGCCACCAACCAATAATCCATCAATTGATTCTAAATTTACAATTTCTTTAGCAAATTTCTGATCCACGCTTCCGCCATAAATAACCGCGCACATATCATCAGCCCGATCACCAAACTTACGACGTAACATTACCTTAATAACATCTATTATATATTCAATATCTTCTACTTCGGGGGTTTCTCCACTTCCTATTGCCCAAATAGGCTCATACGCTACAATTAAGTTTTGTCCTAATGTTAAGGTTATTCCTTCTAGGGCCTCAGAAAGTTGACGAGCCAAAACTGTTTCTCGTACACCTTCTTCTTGATCTTCTTCTCCTTCACCAATACAAAGAATTGGACAGAGCGGTTTAGAGTCAAGACAGGCTTGAATTTTGCGGTTAATCATCCAATCTTCTTCGCCCAAATATTGACGTCGTTCACTATGACCGATAATAACATAGCTTGTACCAAGAGATACTAAATCAAGAGGTGATATTTCACCGGTATAGGCACCGATTTTTTCCCAAAAAATATTCTGAGCTCCCAAAGCTAATGGGGTATTTTCAAACATTTTTCCCAAAAAAGGTAAACTCGTAAACGAAGGACAGACAACTACTTCCGAGGGAGTTTTTTTAAAAAGTTTCACATACTCTTTACCGAGGTTAATACTTTGCTCGACCGATAAATTCATTTTCCAGTTGGCAATAATAAATTTCATACGAATATTTTAATTTTTATAATGAATCCACTGAAAAGCTTTAAAACTCCAAGCGGCTAATTTTGCCGATTCCGTAAAACGAGCGGCAGTATCAGGCGCCCCGAGAACTACTGTTATTATCTCATGTCCATTGTTTTCAAACCAGCCCACAAAACAATACCCCGCTTCCGGCAAATGACCGGTTTTTCCAGCTAATAAACTCGTTCCATGAATAGAAGGGAGTCTAAGCAAATCGTTAGTGCTAACAATTTTTTTCTCTCGGCCAGTAATAGTAGTGTATTCAAAAGAATTCTTTGTAAGAGCGTTCTTAATTTCTGGTTTTGCAAAAGCAATTTCGGCTAGCTTTGCAACCTCTCGCACGGTTGACTGATTTTCTTTATCAAGCCCTGTTGGTTCGACAAAAACTGTTTTCTTTAACCGATATTGAGAGGCTTTTTTATTCATTTCGGTAACAAAGTCTTTTTCTGATAATCCAGTAGATCTTACTAAAGCAATAATAGCGGTATTATCAGAAGCAATCAAAGCGGTTTGAAAAAGCTGGTCAGTCGTTAACTGTTCACCTAAAAATAAATTAGCTTTATTCCCCTCACGATTATCAGAGACTTCAATTTTTTGAATATCGTTCCATTCTGGTCGATGCTCCAAAAATACTAAAGCACTCATAAGTTTTGTAAGACTGGCAATCGAACGTACTTCATCATCATTTTTTGACCATAGTCGAAGATGAGAAGAAACATCATAGACCCCACTCGCCAAAGAATCCACTTCAGGTGAAGATGAGCTAATTTTGCTTGGTTTATCTTGAGAAAAAACACCAACCGCGTTAACCTTTCCCGGTGTTGGAGTATGTAAAAAAAAGTTAGAAATGGACCAAGAAGTAAAAAAAGTTGGCTGCCACAAACCGTACACCAGAACTATCAACACTGAAATAAAAACAGCACTCATAGACTAGGCGGCATCTTTTAAAATCCGTTCCAAACTATCATGTTGACGCAAAAATTCAAAGTCAGGTAATAAGCTAATATCATTAATTCCTAAGAAACGAACAAAATCAATCGTTACCGTATAATAGGTATCGTCTTTTTGTTTATCAAATTTAGCTTCGATTAGTCCATGTAGTAATAAATTTCTTAAAATAAGAGCGCAGTTTACACCGCGAATACGATCTAAATCGAGTTTAGAAATCGGTCCACGATAGGCTATAATTGTGAGCGCTTCAAGACTAGGCTTGGAAAGCTCACCCATGGTTTCATCTTTAATAAAATCTTTTATCAGCTCTGCTTGTTCTGGAGCGGTGACTAGTTGATAACTTGTTCCTTGTTTTACTACTCGAACTCCCCTTTTTTCTCGTTCACAATCTTCTGATAATTCTTGTAAGGCAATTATAAGTTCATCATTTTTTGCCGTTATCAAAGAAGCTAATTCTTTAAGCTGAAGTGGTTTTGCTGCCACAAATAATAAGGCCTCAATTTTTGCTTTTATATTATTCATATATCTAAATTAACTTAGCTATTTCAATTTCGGCAAATAAATCAGCTTGGTCAGCCGAAATACTTCTTTGTTTCATTAATTCTAACATAGCCAAAAAGCTCACAACAACTTCAACTTTATTCGTTGCTGTTTTAATTAATTCGCTAAATCGAGTTTTAATTGAATTTCGAATAGCGGTTGTAATTAAAGCAATTTTTTCCTCAATACTGACAGCTGTTTCCATTACTTTTTCCTGAAGCGGTTTTGGAGCTGGTTCGATGTTTTCAATAACTGATTTAAAAATGACTCCCATCTCGGTAGCAGTTAAATGAGCTGGAGGAGCAAAAAGATGCAAAGAAGCCACGATTGACTTACGATTAAACTCTCTAACAAACATAAACTTTTTGCCGTCAATCAGCGCTTCAATTTTTTTAGTCGCTTCTAAAAACTCTTTATACATTCGTAACTGATCTTCAAGATCTTCAATTGCCTCCTCTTCTTCAGGAAGCAGGTAAGGTAATAAAGCTTTCGATTTAATCAATAATAATCGCGAAGCAATAACTAAAAAATCAGCCATTTCTTCAGGATCAAGATTTACTAATCTTTTTAGGTGAGCAATATATTGATCAGCGACCATTGCTAAACTGACTTGCGTTATATCTAGCTCGGCCTTATCAATTAATTTAACTAATAGAGCAAGCGGACCTTCAAATTGTTCAATTTTAATATTATCCATGCTTATGGCCTGATATTATTGATTTATCATTTGTAAATTCTTCATCGTCGCATCATTGCCGATTGGAGCAATTTTTTGTTTCAAACATTGATCGCCACTTACATGAGGCCAGCGATCTGCATACGAGTAATCTTGAATATCTCCTGGTTTAGTGTTATCAGTTTTAAAACTGGCACAAAGTTCATATTCGGTATCACTATTTCTCTTATACATGTATGGTTGACCTGAAATCGGATCTTTCAAGGCGGCCGCATTTAAATAAGGTACCTGGTCTTTAAGCTGATCTAAACCGGTAGGTAACTTTTTATTTTCAATGAAATAGCTGTTCAAGGTAGCATCAATTTGACTAAACTGACTTAAAACTTCTAGATCATGGCGTCGATTTCGAGCTTCAGTTGGAGACTCCACAACAAAGAAGGCGCCTACTAAGGAACCGACCGTTAGCACTAAAGAAACAATTAAATACGCCCAAACGATATTTTTGTTTTTTTTCTCTTCCGTTCGAATATCGTATAGGTAATAAGTAAAGACTAAGCCACAAATAACAATAACCGTTAGAGATTTAAGTAAGAATTTTGAAGTTAATTCTCCACCTAAAAAACTATTAATTGTCATCATTAACCAAATAATCATCACAACCGCGGAAACAAAAAGGATAAAATAGGTAAGCCACCGACGGATGGCTGATTCTCGATCTAATTCTTTTTTTTCAAGACTGGTCTCAATTTGACGAACCATTAAGTAATATAATGGAATCGAAATAATTAATGATGAAATAGCGAACTTCAATACCCCGGAATCAAAGCTGTAAGCAAAGCCATTTGTAAAATCAGCTATGGTTTTATTTATGATCTGGAAGATAACTTGACCAGTAGAGAGCGCCATGAAAATAAGCGCAACGAGCGACAACATGTACCAGAAGACAAACTTGGCATTATTTTTGCTAGTCATATATATAAGTAAGTTAGTAAATTATTTTTTTATATGAGTAAGACCTAATTCGGCTAATTGATGGTCATCAACTTCACTCGGACTATTCATCATAAGATCGCGGCCCTGTCCATCTTTTGGAAAAGCATATAAATCACGAATTGAATCCCAATCATTTAAAACCATCAATAATCTATCAACTCCCGGTGCATTTCCAGCGTGTGGCGGAACACCATACCGAAAGGCTTTCATTAAGGCTCCAAAACGGCGATCAACTTCTTCAGGTTCATAGCCCGCTTTAATAAAAGCTTTTTTCAAAAGTTCGGGATCATGATTTCGAACACCACCACTGGATACTTCATAACCATTTAATATTAAATCATACTGAAATGCTAAAATTTCCAAAGGATCTTTATTATCAATGGCATCATGCCCACCTTGAGGCATCGTAAAAGGATTATGACCAAAATCAATCGCTCCTTCTTTTAATTCACTTTTTTCATACATCGGAAAATCAACTACCCAACACCAGGCCGCCTGATTATTATCAATAAGATTAAACTGACGAGCAATCTCAATTCGAACCTGTCCAAAAGATTGGCAAACTTCTTGCCAAGGACCCGCAATCATAATAACCGCGTCCCCTTCTTCGGCGTGAGCAAGTTTAGCAATATTTTTTAGCATTGGTTCACTGATAAATTTGGCTAAAGAACTTTTAACTTGGTTATCAGTTTCCACCGTCAGGGTCGCAAAGGTGGCTATTTCTTTTTTCATTGCCAGAGCTTTTAAATCATCAATAACTTTTCGAGTCATAATACCTCCTTTTGGTACACGAAGAGCATGCACAACACCTTGCTGACTAATAGTCGTATCAAAACCAGGAAAACCACTTTCCGTAACTATTTCGGTAATCGGTATAATCGACAGGTCATAGCGCAAATCAGGTTTATCAATGCCATACTTTTCCATTGCCTCACGCCAGGGTAGACGTCGGAAAGTACCATCAGGTTCTAAATTAGTAATTTTCTTAGAACTAAACTTTTCCGTAAGCTCAATCATTAACGGCTCCATGATTGCAAATACATCATCTTGACCAGCAAAACTCATTTCCATATCAAGTTGATAAAACTCTCCATAGGCTCGATCATTACGAGTATCTTCATCTCGAAAACAAGGAGCAATTTGAAAATAACGATCGACACCAGCCACCATCAAAAGTTGTTTAAATTGTTGTGGAGCCTGAGGCAAGGCATAACTCGTTCCTGGGAATAAGCGCGAAGGAATTAAAAAGTCTCGGGCGCCTTCAGGCGAGGAGTTGGCTAAAATTGGGGTCTGAATATCGACAAAATTATGAGAATGAAAATAATTACGGAGATGTTGAAAAAATTTATCCTTAACTTCAAGCATGGTTTGTAAACGTGGACGACGTAAATCAAGAAAACGATATTCGAGTCTGAGCGCCTCTTTAACATTATCAATTGTTTCCTCGTTATTAATTTCAAAAGGCAGGACTTCTGATTGACTCAAAATTTCAAGGACGGCGGCCTCAATTTCGATTTCTCCCGTAGAAATTTCTTTATTAATCATTGTAGCCGGACGAGCCGTTACTATTCCGGTAACAGCGATTACCCATTCATGTCGAAGCGTTCCAGCAATTGTACAAACTTCTGGATTTTTTTCACTATTAAAAGTTAGCTGAGTTAACCCATACCGGTCACGAAGATCAATAAAAATTCCCCCGCCAAAATCTCGACGACTATGAACCCAGCCAGTTAATGTTACTTTCTCTCCTATTTGTTTATCGCGGAGCTCTCCGCAGGTATGTGTTCGTATCATGTGATTTCTTCCATTAATAAATTATTTCTTAGTTCTAAAAATTGGCGACTGTCATCAAGGTCAATTCGGGAATTAGATATAACCGTCGCACTTAAAGGTTCATTAATAAATTTTTTTAAAAATTTAAGTTTAGACAAACGATATGAAACAGTATTTACTACACTTGCTCCACACATCTGACACAGTAAGGAATGATCAGCATAAGAAAAGATAACTTCTTTTTCTTCTAACAAATCTTTACGACAAGTCCGACAATGCGAAATATTTAAACTGTACCCTAAATGTTCAAATATTTTATAAATAAAAAGTTCAGACAACCAATTATACCAGACTGGTTCAGCAGTTTGCCGATCAAGTAAACCTAGGAAAGCCGCCGCTAAATCAAAAATCTTTTCATCACTGACATTTTCTTTAAGTAATCGATTTAAGCGTTGAAAAGCTTTACCAGCCGCAGTAATTTTATCAAAATCACTTTTTAAATTTGGATAGCAATCCCGACTAACCGCTCCACCTAAGTAAGCAATCCGTCCAGAGATGACCATTAAATCTAAAAGAGTAAAAGGTTCAACATGAGAAGCTAAACGCGAGTTAGGACGCATCGCCCCTTTCACTAATAAATCTATCTTACCCCGTTCCCTGGTATAAAAGGAAACTCGATAATCATAACCTCGATAAGGCCGGCGATTTAAAACAATAGCTCGCTCGCAATATGTTTCCGGCATGCTCTTATTATAGACTATCGAAATAGCTTTGCAAAATGATCATCGCGGCAATTGCGTCTCGCCCGCCGTCCCGCTTTGATGTTGCCCCCAAAGTATCAGCCGCCTGACTCGTAAATCGTTCATCTACCTGGCTTACTGGTAAGCCGCTTTGCACTTCTAGAGCCTCTAAAAAGGCCATAAAATCGTTATTAAGCTCTCTTTCTTCGCTACTGGCATGAAAGGGCACCCCCACCACTAAACGCTCTATTTTCTCCTTTTTTACCCATTCTAAAACACCGGCTAAAGAGTCAGTCATTCCAATCGGCGAAGCAAGTTTGGTTTCGGCGTTTCCAAGTGCTAACCCGATTCGTTTAGTTCCCCAGTCAATTCCCAGGCATTGTTCGTTCATAATCGTCATCCCCGCGTAGTCGGGAATCCAGTTAATATTATTTAAGAGTGTTGCTTTTTAAATATCACAATATAAATCTTTCCAATCAGGATTTAATATATAAACATAACATAGACCCTTCTGCATATGTTTATCTAGTTACTTAGCTAGATCCCCGCCTACGCGGGGATGACAAATAAATAGCTTACTAAATTATTTACTGATTACTTGTTAATATTTCGTAACCGTCTTCAGTTATCAAAACCGTATGCTCAAAATGTGCCGCTAAACTTCCGTCCGCCGTCACATAGGTAAAGCCATCTTTTGAACCAGCAATCTGATAACTCCCAAGCGTCGCCATTGGCTCAATGGCAATTACCATTCCGGACTGCAAAACAACATCCGGAAATTCTTTTTTATTAAAAGCATAATTTGGCACCTGAGGTGGTTCATGAACATCAAGCCCAACACCATGTCCCACTAAATCACGAACGATGCCTAATTTATATTTTTTTAATACGTTTTCAATCGTCTTTCCTAATTCAAATAGTGTAACTCCGGGTTTTAAAATACTAATTCCTGCCTCCAAACTTTCTTTTGTGCCGGTTAATAATTTTCGGGCAGCGATCGAAATATTACCCACCGGAACCGTAGTGGCCATATCTGTGTAATATCCTCTTTTTCCTTTTTCAAAAGGATATTCCATACCTATATCTAAAGTTACAATCTGACCTTCTTTTAACTCTCGGGAAGGGACGGCGGGCCCATGAACAATTTCTTCATCAACTGAGATACACAGAGCTGAGGGAAAAGGCCGAGAACTTTTATCAGGTTTATAACCTTTAAAAGCCGGGCGACCACCAGCTTTTTCAATTAATTCAAGGGCTCTTTCTTCAAGATCCAAGGTTTGAATTCCGGGACGCACTAAAGCCGACACATCTTTTAAAATCTGGTCGAGAATATGCCCGCCTTCGCGGATTAAATTTATTTCTTCGGTTTTTTTGATTAAGCGTTTCATGAAAAATTATTTTTTCTGAGTTTTCTTTTTTAGAACTCCAAAAGTTTTAAGCTGTTCTTTTAACTCTTTGCTTATTGTGGGAATCGAACGTTCTCCGTCAACTACAATAATCGAACCTCGTCCACTAGCCTTTTGTAATAATGGTCGGATTGAATTATGATATTCCTTTAACCGTGTTCGTATCACGCCTGGTCGATCATCTGTTCGTTGTCTAAGAGAATGCCCACATAAATCGCATTTACCTGCTACTCGGGGAGGATTGTACATTATATGATACGAAGCACCACAATCGCAAATCCGTCGACCGGAAAGCCGAGTTACCACTTCACGATCAGGCACTTGAAATTCAATGAAATAAAGACGATCATCCCCTTTTATCATTTTCAAAAGATTACGGAATTGATATTCATTACGGGGATAACCATCAATCATAAAGCCTCTTTTTGTGTCAGATTTAGAAAGACGGAGCTTTAAAAGATGATCAATTAAGGTCGCTGATACTAGCTTACCATTACTCATTAATCCCCTCACTTTTCGACCCAGACTACTACCGATTTTCTGTTCATGGCGAAGAAGCTCACCGGTAGAAATTGCTGGTAGATCAGTTAATTCGGATAATATATCTGATTGAGTGCCTTTACCTGAGCCAGGAGGGCCAATAAATACGAGAATAGTTCGAGGCATGAAAGTGAGATATTAAGTAATTAGATATATTAAGTATATCATAAATAAAATGCTCTGGTTTTATAACTATCCGAAGGCTTGATAATTATTTCTTTTTTTGAAAACTCTCTCACATAAGTAATTTATCTTTTAAGCAAACTTTTTTATATCGATTTTTATAGATAATTTAAAAAGTCCAAGTTTTTATAAATTTGGACTTTTAATATCGGTAGAATAGTACCCTAGCAATTTATTAACTTTTTATGTGATGAAATAATGAAATAATACACACGCAAAGAAATAATAAATAATAATGAGGTAATTAAAAATAGAAACACATAACTATATTTATTAACAAATATTACGAATAAGTAACTTATACTCATTATAAAATAACAAAACATTGTAATCAAAGATAAAAAAGCGTTGTTACGAATTTGTGTAAGTGGGGTCAAAATATTTGATCTAAAACCAGATATTTCGTGGTCATCAATAAACATAATAACATCAGCATGCGATATCATAAGATAAAGTAATGATAAAGCGCTCAATAAACACCCTATAATTATACAAACCAATTTTACTGTCTCGTGATTTTTACCTATTAAGCAAATAATGCATAACAAGTAAACCACTATCGATAGACAAATGTTTTGAAGGTACAACTTTCTAACTTGCACAGAAAAAACTTGATACGGAATTCTCACTTCTCCTCCTTTTTTAAAGAATTAACTAATTATTTTTGATGTATTATTTTAAAACTTTTGCTTTTAATCCATCGTATATTCTTTCATCGACAACTGAGCCTCGAGTTGCTTAACCGTTTCAATAACTACTGATACAACGATTAATAGACTAGTACCACCGATTGCTAACGACTGAATACCGGTAAAGTATTTCATAACTAATGGCAAAATTGCAATAACACCTAAGAAGAGAGCACCCGTGAAAATAATTTTATGCGTAGTATTTGCTAAGTATTCTGAAGTATGACGACCAGGACGAATACCGGGAATAAAGCCACCTTGCTTTTGGAGATTTTCCGAAATCTGTTCTGGCTTGAAAACAATTTCGGTATAGAAATAGGTAAAGGCAACTACTAAGATAAAGTAAGTTACACCGTACACTAATTGATTTTGAAAAATTGAAATTGTCCATTGAGCGGCATGCGCCAATGCGGCACTTTTAGCATTTACAAAGAATTGAGCGACTAATGATGGGAAAAGCAAAACTGAAATAGCAAAGATAATTGGAATAACACCAGCCATATTAACCCGTAATGGTAGATGCGTATTAGAGCCACCGAAAGCACGATTGCCGCGCATTTGACGAGCATATTGTACCGGTACGTTACGTTGACCTTCGTTAATAATAACAACGCCAATAACAGTAATAATCACAATGATGATAATACCAATAATGGTAAAGAGCATCGATGAATCATAGTTCACAAAAATTCCCTGCAGGGCTTGTGGTAAACCAGCAACGATACCAGCAAAAATCAACAATGACATACCATTACCGATTTTCTTTTCGCTAATAAGTTCACCAAGCCACATTAAGAAGATTGTTCCGGCCGTTACGGTTAAAATTATTGTTGCTAAATCAAACGGCGCCAGATTAGGTAAAATTCCTGATCCAGAATTTCGTAACAAAGAAATCATGGCAAAAGCTTGGATAATCGCAAAAGGGACGGTTGCTAAACGGGTCCACATATTAATTTTCTGGCGACCCGCTTCTTCTTTATTCATTTCCTCAAGTTTCGGAATCAACATCGCTAACAACTGAAAAATAATCGAAGCCGTAATATATGGACCAACACCCATCATAACGATAGAGAAATTTTCCATACCACCTCCGGAAAAGAGGTTTAAAAGTCCAAGAATTTCATTAGACGAAAAAAACTGACGCAAAGCTGCTGGGTCTACACCCGGAACTGGGATATGGGCGGCTAAACGAAAAACAGCTAATAAAGCCAAAACAAAAATAATACTATTTCGAATTTCTCGATCCTTCCAAATTTTCACTAATTTTTCCATAGAATTTTAGGAAATACTACCGCCGTTCTTTTCAATTTGTTCACGAGCGCCAGCTGAAAAAGTAACGCCGTTACATTTTAAATTTTTCAAAGTTAATGTTCCCTGAGCTAAAATCTTAACTCGATCATGAAGAGTTCGAATCGCACTCAAGCGAATAAGAGACTGGGGATTAACAACTGCTCCATCTTTAAAAATACGATTAAGCTGAGCCAAAGTAACAGGTTGAGCTTTTTTCTGATAAGAGGTAAATCCGCGCTTCTTCGGAATACTTAAGACTTGCTTTTTCATACCTAAACGTTTTAAACCACTTACCCCCGAACGAGATTTCTGGCCTTTTAAGCCACGAGTACTATACGTACCATGACCAGAAGAGTTTCCACGACCAACTCGTTTGCGGTTCTTGTTTTGCTTAACGGCTTTTAAGTTTGATAATGATAATGACATAACTATATATTATTATTCAGCTTTTTCTGATTTCGTATCAGTTTTTTCAGTTTTAATATCTATTTTATTTTCAGTCTTAGCATCTGAGGCTGGCTGCTTTTTAGGAGCCCGTAACGAGTCCAAAGCTTCAATAACACACTTTGCATTATTAACTTTATTATTTGTTCCCAAAATTTTACTGGTAACGTTATTAATACCCGTTAACTCTAAAATGGTGCGGACGATACCGCCTCCAATTATACCACGTCCAGCCGCGGCTGGTTTAAGTAACACGTGAGCAGCACCAAACCAATGATCAACAGAATGTGGAATAGTTTCTTTTACTATTGGTACTATTACTAAAGCTTTTTTTGCTTGATTAACCGCTTTAGCAACCGCTAATGTGACATCGGCACCTTTCGCTAATCCAATACCAACTCGGCCTTTTTTATCACCAATCGCTACACAAGCACGAAAACGCATACGCTTTCCACCCGCCATAACACGAGTAACCCGAGCAATATCTATGATACGCTGTTCAAATTCTTCAGGGGGCTTTTCTTCAAAGCGCCCACCGCCACGGCGTCCCCCACGATTTCCACCTGGTCCACCACCTGATCCACCTCGTCGTGGTTTAAAATTAGATTTTTTTTCTTGTTCCATACGATTCAAGTTTAAAATGTAAGGCCACCTTCACGTGCACCATCTGCTGCCGCCTTCACCCGACCAGTGTAGCGATTTCCTCCTCGATCAAATACAACGGTAGTAACTTTTTTTGTTTGAGCTTTTTCGGCTAGTAATTTTCCTAGTGCAAAAGCGGCTTCAACTTTAGTTTGTTTACCTTTTAATTCCCGGGTATGAGCACTAGCGATCGTCACTCCAGAAGTATCGTCAATTATCTGTAGGTAAATACTTGTATTAGATTTTGAAATATTAAGTCGAGGACGAGCCGTAGTTCCCGAGAGTTCAGTTCGGATACGACGTTGTCGACGAATCTTAGTAAGTTTTGCTTGCTGTTTATTCATATAATAATTTAAGCTGTTTTAGCAGCAGTCTTACCAGCTTTGCGGCGAACAATTTCACCAACATAACGGATACCTTTACCCTTATATGGTTCTGGTTTTTTCAAACGACGAATTTGGGCCGCTGTTTCACCAACTAACTGCTTATCAATACTGGTTAATGTAATGATATTTGCTTCAATAGCAGAATTAACGCCTTCAGGCATTGGGAAAACAATTGGATGAGAAAAACCAAGGTTTAAAGTTAGAGACTTTCCACCTCCAGCAACTTTATAACCAACACCTTGAATTTCTAATTTCTTTTCATAACCCGTAGTTACCCCAATTACCATATTCTTAATCAGACTATAGAAGAGTCCCCACATAGCCCGTTGCTTTTTATTTACTGAATCAGTCACTGATACTTTAATCGCTTCTGGGGTGACATTAACCGTAACCATTTCATGAATAGCTTGTTTTAATTCGCCTTTGCTTGATTTCACTGTTAAGACATTATTATCTAAAACAGCGGATGTTCCAGCGGGCAGTTCAATAGGTAATTTTCCTAGACGTGACATACAATTTTATTAGTAGATTTCGCAAATAACTTCTCCACCCAAACTTCGTTTGCGGGCTTCGCGATTAGTCATTAAGCCCTGGGAAGTAGAAAGAATAGCGATTCCTAAATTATTCAAAACGCGTGGTAATTCATCTTTGCCAACATACACGCGACGACTTGATTTACTAATACGGGTCAAGCAAGCAATCTTTGGTTTTCCATCAGAGGTATATTTCAAAACTATTCTCAGTTCATCAAAACCAATTTTACCTTCATGGGCAATAACTTCTGCTTTAGTAATCCAGCCGTTTTCTTCAAGTAATTTGGCAATATTAAATTTTAGCTTGCTCATTGGCAGCGTGATATCCGCCTTACCTACAGCGGCGGCGTTTCTAATTCGAGCGAGCATGTCTGCTATTGGATCCATCATATAATTATATAAAGCTTACCAGCTGGACTTAGTAATCCCCGGCAGATCAGTATTATTTGCCAGTTCACGAAAACAAATACGACACATATCAAAGTCGCGCATATAGCCGTGATTACGGCCGCAGCGCCAGCAACGTCGAACTTTGCGAGTGCTGAACTTCGCCGGTCGTCTTGATTTTGCGATGAGTGCTTTTCTTGCCATAGTGATAACCTAATTATCTTTCTTAAAAGGAAAACCAATTAAATGGAATAATTCCAGGCCTTCCTCAGCGGTTTTAGCGCTAGTGGTAATATTTATTTCCAAGCCATGAATATTATCTACTTCATCGGCCTTAATTTCTGGAAAAGCAATATGTTCTTTAAAGCCAACTGATAGATTTCCGGTTCGATCAATTTTTTTTGGATCAACTCCTCGAAAGTCGCGAACACGAGGAAACGTAACATTGATCAATTTTTCCAAAAAATCATACATCCGTTGTCCACGTAAAGTAACCGTTACTCCAATTGTTGTTCCTTGTCGTAATTTAAAAGCAGAAATAGATTTTTTAGCCTTAGCCATAACTGGTCGTTGACCGGTAATACGAGTAATATTATTGGCCACGCTTTCTAATTGACCTTTATCCTTAGTTAAACGACCAACACCAACGTTAAGAGAAATCTTCACAATCTTTGGAATTGCCAAATCATTAGTATAACCAAACTTTGATTTCAAAGCGGGCTTAGCTGTTTTTTGGTATAGTTCTTTAATTTTCATATGCTTAATCTATTGCTACCTTACATTTAACACAAACTCTTACTTTAGTCCCCTTTCGGCCATTTTCACCTTTAATCATTAATGCTCCAACTCGGGTTGGTTTATTACATTTTGGACAAATCAACATTAAATTAGAAAGATTCATCGGAGCAGAAAATTCTACTCGTTGACCTTTTTCTCCACTTTTTCTGGGACGTAAATGTTTAATTAACAAGTTAATATTTTCAACACTAGCGCGGCCTGATTCTGGAAAGACTTGAATGACTTTCCCAGTTTTGCCCTTATCTTTACCGGCAAGAATTTTTACTTGGTCGTTTTTCTTAATATTCATACATTTACTTACAAAACTTCAGGAGCTAAAGAAGCAATTTTAACATATCCGGCTTTTCGGACTTCTCGAGGAATTGGACCGAAAATACGGCTACCTCGGGGTTCACCATTTTTTTTATCTATAATAACACAGGCGTTGTCATCAAAGCGGATATAACTTCCGTCAGGTCGGCGCATTTCTTTTTTAACACGAACAACAACCGCTAATAATACATCACTTTTTTTAACCATGGCATGAGGAACAGCCTGTTTAACAGCCACAATAATCCGTTCACCGACGTGGGCATAACGTTTTTGATAACCACCAAGCACACGAATACATTGAACGCGTTTGGCGCCCGTGTTATCGGCTACTTTTAACATGGTTTGAACCTGTATCATACAATTTAGTTATATAAAACGCGCCAGCGTTTATCTTTGCTTAAGGGTCGACATTCAACAAATGTTACCTTATCACCTTCATGAAACTGATTTTTTTCATCATGAACTTTATAACGACTCGTTGAAACATAACGCTTCTGGTATTTTGGGTGAATTTTTACCAACTCAACTTCAACTACGACAGTTTTATCCATTTTATCGCTCGCTACCACACCCTTAAACGTACGACGCATAGGTTGGGTATTTTCAGCTGGCTTAATTGTTTTTATATTTTTCATATTACGATTGTTTGTTGATCAAAGTTAAAATCTGAGCGGCCAACATTCGTTCGCGACGAATTGATCGAACATCTTTAAGTTGCTTATTAGCATCCTTAAAGCGTAATTCACGCAATTTCTCACGACTTTCCGCCAACATTCTATGAAGTTCTGAGATTGACTTTGATTGTAATTCCTTGATATCCATATAATTAATGCTTTTTTACAAAACTGCATTTAACCGGGAGCTTATGAGCGGCTAAAATCATCGCTTCTCGAGCTTGAGCTTCAGTTACTCCTTCGATTTCAAATAAAATCATACCAGGTTTAACAATCGCAACATAATGATCAACTGGTCCCTTTCCTTTACCCATTGGCATTTCTCCACCTTTAGCCGTTACTGATTTATCAGGAAAAATTCGAATCCAAACTTTTCCAGTTCGTTGAACAAAACGAGTAATAACTCGACGTGAAGCTTCGATTTGGCGACTGGTTACCCAACAACCCTCTAAACTCTTTAAACCGTAGCTACCAAAACCAAGTTTAATACGGCGCGTAGCTTTACCACCACGAGTCATTTTATGAGTTTTTCTAAATTTTGTCTTTTTCGGAGCTAACATATCAGAATATTATTTCTTAACATTTTCATTAACAACTTCACCGGCTTCTTCATGGCGGTCAAAAATTTCACCACGATAAATCCAAACCTTTATACCAATCAAACCAAAAGTAGTTTGAGCGGCGACTCGAGCATAATCAATATCTGCTCGTAAAGTCTGTAAAGGTAATTTACCAGTAATCAACATTTCTCGACGAGCAATTTCAGCCCCATTCAGACGTCCTGCCACCATTACCTTAACACCTAAAGCACCCGAACGTTCTACTCGTCCCATTGCCTGTTTCATAACTCGCTTGAAAGGCATTCTTTTTTCAATTTCTAAAACCATTGATTGAGCGACGATTTGAGCACTTAAGTTTGGTCGATCAACTTCATTAATATTGACATTAATTTCACCTGTGCGGAAATTCTTTAAATATTTTGTATGAAGTTTCTTTTTCAAATCTTCAATCCCCGCTCCACCACGACCAATAATCAAACCTGGCTTAGCAGTATAAATTGAAATAACAATTTTTTTACCAGAAGGTCGTTCAATTTCAACTCGGTCAATACCGGCTTCGCGAAGTTGCTTTGTCAAAAATTTACGAACTAAAACATCCTGTCGAATCTGGCTGATATAATCACGAGGATTAGCAAACCACTTCGAAGGCCAAGTTCGAGTTATTCCGACACGCATTACTTTTGGATTGATTTTCTGTCCCATATGTATGGATTAATTCTGTCCAGGCTTAGCCTGCTTTTCGGTTAAATAACTTAGATGTGAAGCCTTGTTTTCCACTCGATCGTCCTTGTCCACCTCGGCCTTCACGACGAGGGTCAATAATCTTTTTGTCTTTTTCATCTGTAATATCACTAGGCTTAGCAGTGGATTTTTCCTTAACTTTTAGGGTTTCATCTTCTTTCGGAACACCGCCTAATTTCATTGGTTCATCAGCCTTAACTTTACGACCAGTCTTTGCGCCACTGTCTTTCAATTCCGCTAAAATAATATTGATGTGGCTCATGCGCTTTAATAACGGAGTCGCACGACCATGGGCACGGGGCAACCAGCGTTTTAGAACTGGTCCGCAATCTACACGAATTTCTTTGATAAACAAGTTATCTTCCTTTAAATCAAAATTGTGGACAGCATTAGCAACGGCGGAGTCTAAAACTTTTTGAACAGGACCAGCAGCAAGCTTACCAACAAATTTTAGCTGTGCTAAAGCCGCGTCGATTTTTTGACCTCGTAAGAGACCAACTACTAAACGCACTTTGCGAGGAGATATTCTGATGTAGCGGGCTGATGCTTTTACTTCCATATAATTATTTATTTGCTACCTTTAGCTTGTTCTTTAGCCATTTTACCACCATGACTAACAAATTTTCTGGTTGGAGAAAATTCTCCGAACTTATGACCAACCATATTTTCCGTTACTAAGACTGGTAAATGAACCTTACCATTATGAACACCAATCGTAAAACCGACCATCTCCGGAGTTATCGTACAAGCACGATCCCAAATCTTAATAACCGTTTTATCGCCGGCTTTTAGATTCATGATTTTCTTTTGGAGACGTTCGTTAACGTAGGGTCCTTTTTTTAGGCTTCTAGACATACGGTAAGATTAAAGTTTCTTGCCATTACGGCGGGTGATAATTAATTTGTTTGATTGCTTTTTACCAGAACGGGTCTTAACACCATACGCAATCCGACCCCATTTCGTTTTTGGACTCTTTAAACCAATTGACTGATTACCTTCACCACCTCCGTGAGGGTGATCATTTGGGTTCATGGCTGTACCACGAACAGTTGGTCGAACACCTAAATAACGACTACGTCCAGCTTTTCCTAATGTAACATGGCGACGGTCAACATTACCAACTTGGCCAACAGTACCCATACATTCTTTCTTTACTAACCGAATTTCTCCAGAAGGTAATTTTAGTTGAGCAAATTTCTTTTCAATCGACATGATATAAAGAGAGTTTCCTGCACCGCGAGCTAATCGTCCACCTTGTCCGGGATCTAATTCAACATTATGAACCGGCAAACCAACCGGAATAAACTCTAAAGGCATAGCATTACCCACTTTTGGTTCAATCAATGTTTTTGAACTAAGAACTTCCATTCCCACCGTAATACCAACGGGTGCAATCATGTAACGCTTTTCACCATCTTTATAATAAACTAAGGCAATACGAGGACCACGATTTGGATCATATTCAATTGTTTTAACAATTCCTGGAACACCAAACTTATCACGCTTAAAATCAACAATACGGATATAGCGTTTAACTCCGCCACCTTGATGGCGTACCGTAATTTTACCTTGAGAGTTACGACCAGCATGTTGCTTGCGGAAGATGAGCAATGAAGGTTCTGGTGTTTTTGAGGTAATATCAGAAAAGTCTTCGAATGTTGCCGAACGTCGACCAGGTGTAGTAGGATTTGCTTTTTTAATTGCCATATATTTTAGACTCCTTCGTAAAGACTGATAGTTTTACCTTTTGGTAAAACAACCATGGCTTTTTTCCAATCTTTGCGACGACCAGTCGTACGACCAAAACGACGTGTTTTGCCTTCGCTGCGAATTATATTAACCTTGATCGGAGCAATACCATAAACAGCTTTAATTGCTCGAGCAACTTCAATTCGATTCGCATCCAATGCAACTGCAAAAAAATATTGATTCAAAACTTGCATGTGAGAAGCCTTTTCAGAAATTAAGGGTTTTACGAGTACGCGGTAGGCCTGAGAAATTGAAGTATTACTACCTTTCTTTTCAGCGGCTTTCTTATTTTCATCAGC
>DAORIW010000014.1:0-24359 GCA_035438725.1 bacterium
CCGACTCTCTTGGTGTGACGGGCGGTGAGTACAAGACCCGAGAACGTATTCAACGTGCCGTGGCTGATACACGTTTACTAGCGATTCCAGCTTCATGAGGTCGAGTTGCAGACCTCAATCCGAACTGAGGAAGATTTTGGGGGTTTGCTCCACGTTACCGTTTGGCGTCCCTTTGTGTCTCCCATTGTAGCACGTGTGTCGCCCAAGGTGTAAGAACCATGCTGATTTGACGTCATCCCCACCTTCCTCCCACTTAAAGTAGGCAGTTCCCTATGACATATAAAACATAGGGTAAGGGTTGCGCTCGTTTTCCGACTTAACGGTACATCTCACGACACGAGCTGACGACAACCATGCAGCATCTGTCTGGCACCCTCGAAGGCTCTCCTGTTTCCAGGAGTCTGCAGCCAGATGTCAAACCTTGGTGAGGTTCCACGCTTATCGTCGAATTAAACCACATGCTCCACCGCTTGTGCGGGTCCCCGTCTATTCCTTTGAGTTTTAGCCTTGCGGCCGTACTCCCCAGGCGGGATGCTTAAGGTGTTAACTTAGGCAGACAGCACTGAGAGGGTCGAAACTCCCAATGCTTAGCATCCATCGTTTACGGCGTGGACTACTGGGGTATCTAATCCCATTCGCTCCCCACGCTTTCGTGCCTGAACGTCAGAACTGTTCCAGTAAGCTGCCTTCGCTTTTGGTGTTCCTGCTGATATTAACGGATTTAACCCCTACACCAGCAATTCCGCTTACCTCTTCCAGCCTCTAGTTTATCCATATCTCCCGCGGCCCCAAGGTTGAGCCTTGGGATTTAACAGGAGATGTTATAAACCGTCTGCGCACGCTTTACGCCCAATAAATCCGGATAACGCTCGGGGTACTCGTATTACCGCTGCTGCTGGCACGAGTTTAGCAACCCCTTATTCCTCTAGTACCGTCATTGTTTCTTCCTAGAGAAAAGCAGTTTACACCCCGAAGGGCTTCCTCCTGCACGCGATGTCGCTCCTTCAGCCTTTCGGCCATTGAGGAAGATTCTTGACTGCAGCCTCCCGTAGGAGTCTGGGCAGTTTCTCAGTCCCAGTGAGGCGGGCCATGCTCTCACACCCGCTATCCGTCGTCGCCTTGGTGAGCCTTTACCTCACCAACTAGCTGATAGAACATAGGTCTCTCTCGAAGCGAAAAAACTTTACGTGGGAATGACTTGTGTCCCCCCGCGACCATCGGGAATTACTCCGGATTTCTCCGGGTTATGCCCGTCTTCGAGGTAAGTTACCAATGTGTTACTCTCCCGTTTGCCATGCCAGTATTGCTACTAGCATTCGACTTGCATGCCTTAGACACATCGCAAGCGTTCATCCTGAGCCAGGATCAAACTCTCTGTAATATTTTTTTAATTGGGGTATTTCCAACGGTTAACTTTTTTAACTTGGTCAACCAAACAAGCGAACTGTTCGAAAAGAACAGATTCAAAGGAATGTTTTCCGAATTTTATTAGCGCCTGTTAGCACAAAAATTCATTTGTCAACGATCAATTTTCCTTCTTTACGGAAAGAAAAAACAGGGACACAAACATCAGGGTTTTCGTCACTGTTTCTTCTTTTACGTGTTTTCAAGTTGTTCGATCCGATTACTTTTCGGCTCAGCCATGAGGCGAAATAATATTAGATAATCAGTAAGGATAATAATAGGGTATTTTGAAATTGGTGTCAAGTGGTCTTTCCGCTTATCGATAGGGTTTAATTAGTAGCTAATATTAAACAAATTACTTGCTTCGATAATACTTGGCCGCTTCCTCCGGTGGAACTGAGTTAATAACCAATCCACTGTCTAATTCCACCCCCGCCCAAATACTGGCTCGAGGTTCAATCTTTAAGCAAAAATGCTGGTGTTTATCAGAAATTATTTGGCGAGTAAAATAATTATACGGTAAGTTTAATTTTTTTAATTTTTCTAAAATATTTTTTAATACTTTGGCCAGAGACACAACCTCGTTTCGATTCAACATAGAAATATTATCCACCGGGCGTTTTGTAAAAATCCAAATCTCGTATTGGTAAGCGCTTGCATAGGGAGTAAAAGCAGCCACATATTTATCTTCGTATACCCGTCGTTGTGACTTCATTTCCTTCTTAATTAAATCACTATAAAAGCTCGTACCATGTTCCTGAAAATACTGTTTGACGGTAGCAGCTTCGAGCAGCACTTCTGGCGAAACAAAATTTGAACCGAAAATTTGTGAATGTTCATGTTGAATGGAAGCACCCGAGGCCGCTCCCTCATTTTTAAAACATAAAATATATTCCATCTTCGGCAGCGTAGCCATCGCTTTTACTCTTCGACTATACATGTTAAGCAAAGAAATTATGTGCGCTTCTGAAAAATCAGCTTGACGGATAGTTGGATCCTGAATATCAACAATTACTTCTTGAGAACCATACGCTTTTTTATTTTGTAAACTCACCGCGGAATATATATTCTTTATAACAATAATTTTATGCGCTCCTTTACCAAGTGAATCAATAATTAAGTTCTTCTTAACCTGATCAATGGTAAACGGGCTCACCGGCGTAACTACCACACTCGCTTCTCTAATTTGCTCAGGACGCTTAGAACGACGTGGTGCAATGATCACATATTTATCTAATAAATAATCTTTTCTTATTTCTGATTTTTTCATGTTAAGTGATCCTTTTGTTCATTAGAGATCGAATAGAGTAATAAGATTGTATACACATTAATACTACATTAATTATTGTCACTATTATCGTTGTTAATATTAAATAAAAATCACTATGTGCTTGTTCTTGACCAAAAGTAATTACCCCTACAAAGAGATATGTCCATAATTGAATATAGATAACAATCAAACTTATTATTAAAGTTATTATTTCAATGAAAAAAAATTTAAAAGCCGTTGAATAGTCACTGCTATCGATAATTATATCTTTTTTATATAGATAAACTAACAGCAATCCGATAACACCCTGATATATTAAAACAAAAGATAGAATCAAAGAGATAATGCTCTGTGAATCATCAATAGCATAAGGCAAAACTTCACTTATTAAAAATAATATTGAAGCTATGATTAATAAGACGGAGAAAATTATTTTTGTAATTTCCTTTCTTTTTTTGGTGATGGGTGGAAGTGCACTTATATTTAGATCTTCCTGTTGAGATGTATCCATAACATATTTATTAAATTATAGAATTTTACCGAGGCTTCGCATCCTCCAACTTAATACTCAATAACTTCGAAACGCCATCATCCTGCATAGCTACTCCATATAAAACATTGGCTCGTAACATTGAAGCACGATTATGAGTAATAACAATAAACTGAGTTTTATGAGAAAGATCATCTAAAATTTTGGCCAATCGTTCAGAGTTGGCTTCATCTAATGCTGCATCAACTTCATCTAACATAACAAAAGGCGATGGATTAGCACTAATAATCGCACAAATCAAAGCGATAGCCGTCAACGCTCGTTCACCCCCGGACAACATGGTAATCGACTTAATTTTCTTACCAGGAGGGGTGGCTTGGATTTCTATTCCCGCCAAACCAGTGGCATTATATTTTTGTAAAAATTTAATACGTTTTAACTTAGTACCAGCGATTGTTATTATTTCTTCTTTACCCTCAGTTATTTTTACAGAAGCTGCCGACTCTTCATCGTCCTCATCAGTCATAACTTTTAGAATTTTTGCCGTACCACCACTAAAAAGAATCTTAAAATATTCTTCAAATTTTTGGGAAATAATTTTAAATTCTTTATCAAATCTTTCTTTAATTGTCTCATCCAATTCTTGAATAATTTTTTCCAATGACTCACCGGTCGTTAATAAATCATTAACCTGATTAGAAAGAAAATCAAAACGTTCTTTAGTAGTAATATATTCATTCTCAATTTCAGGATCAATTCCACCAATCAAATCTAATTGACGTTTAAGCTGATTAATTTTTTCCTGAACCGCAAACCGTTCAATTTCATGAGCCTGTCGGTTATCACGAACCTCTTTTAAACCCCCAATATTCTGTCTAATTTCCACCTCTAAATCTTCTAGCTTTGTTTCTTGGCGAGTAGATTCAATTTTTGTTTCATTTAATTCACTTGTTAAGCGATTTACTTCAATTTGCAAATTTTGGTTTTCATTTTGCAGGGCAAAAAGTTTTTGGCGTTGATCTTCTTGATCACTGGTGAAACGGCCAAGGGTGTCTTTTATCTTTTTGATTTCGGTTTCAATAAGTTCTAAGCTATGTTCAACGTTCTTTCGTTCGTCCGAAGAGACATCATTTCCGTCAGCTTTTAATTTAGAATTAGTAGACGTTAATTCCTTAGTAACTTCTCCTAGATTTTGATTTGATAAGCGTAAACGTTCTTCAGCAATTGTTAAAGCCTGGCTCGAGAGACGAAGTTGTTCAAGAATAGCTTCTTTTTGACTCGTCATCGTCAGAAGCGAAGTCTGAGTTTGCTTAGAAAGAGACATACCAAGACTCGTCGCTACTTCATGTAAAACCGTCAGTTCCTTACGAATATCACTCAGGGCCACTTTCATACCGGCGATATCATCAAGTTGTTCAGCAGTTTCTAGTAAATCTAAGGATTTTTTTAGACGTTTTTTTAAATCATCGATTCGCCCGTCGGACTGTGCCTCAGAATCCTGCCCCAGTGACTGATGAAGACCTTCAATTTCTTTAGTAAGATGGTTCTTTTCTTCTTCGAGTTTTTTTACTTCAGCGCGGTGATCTATAACTGATTTTTCTAAACTACTAATTTCAGTCTGAAGACGATTTTCTTCTCGTTCCAATTCAATAACTCGACGTTTGAAAAACGATAAATCAAACTTCCCCTCACTCTCAAATTTCAACTCTAATCGAGCATCAATTTTTGCTAATTCAGCCGTTATCTTTTCTTTCTCTAATTGTTTAACTGACAACTCAGCTTGGAGTCGATCAAATTCCTGATTAGCACCCGCTTGGCGCTGCAAAGAAACTAATTCAGCATTTAAATGTGAAAGTTTTTTATCTTTGCTGGCCTTCGTCTTTTCCAACTCTAAAAACTTCTCATTGGCCGCTTTAAAGCGATCATTTATTTCATGCCAGACTGTTCGGTAATAGGCTAATTGTAAGTCTCGTAATTCAATTTCCAGTTCACCGCGTTTTTTCAAACGTCCCACCTGGCGAGTTAAGTGGCCCAGTCGAGGTTCAATTTCTCCCAAGAGCATTTCCGCTTGACCTAGATTTTCTAAACTAGCTCGTAATTTATTCAAAGAGTCATCGCGTTTAATTTGAAACTGTTTAACCCCTGTCGCTTCATCAAAAAATTCCTTGCGTTCGGAAAGTGAGGTATTTAAAAATCCTTCAACCATCCCTTGACCGATAACACTATACGTTTTTTGACCGACATTAGCTTTAGCCAATAACATTTGTACGTCCAATAAACGAGCTTTGGCATTATTTATTAAATATTCACTTTCACCATCACGATATAAACGTCGAGTTAGTACGACCTCGCTATAATCAATTGGTGTTTTACCATCGCTATTATTTAAAAACAAAGACACCTCAGCCATCCCAAGTTTCCCTTTTTTATCTGAACCAGAAAAAATAACATCCTCGGATTTTTTACCCCGAAGTGTTTTCATACTTTGTTCTCCAAGTGCCCAACGAACCGCATCAGCGATATTAGACTTACCAGAACCATTTGGACCAACCACGGCGGTTAAACCACGGCGGTTCCCTTCTATCAGACCTGGGAAAACAAGTGTATTTTTAGTGGCGAAAGATTTGAACCCCTGAATTTCTAGTTTTTCTAAATGCATACTGTGTATATTCTCAGTATACTGTATTTTCACTAAAAACCAAAAACAACCGTCGGAACGGTTGTTAATGAGTAGATATCAAAAAATATTAGGCAGCCTTTCTCTTAATATCCATTCTTCTGTCATTTCTAGCTACTTTACCATGAGCGTTATTATAAACTAAGGGAACTTTTTCAACATTATCGGAAATTTTCTTATCTGTCAGTTTTATTTCATACTGACCCTCATGTTGTTTATTATATTCTTCAACATAATCATCTCTTTCCTTATCCTCTCCACTTTCTTCATCTTCAAATTGATCAGGTAGAAGTCTATCATCAGGTATCGCCTCTACTGTGTTATACAATCCTGGCAATTCTTTTCCTTCTAAATCAATTCTAGTTCTCTTAACGTACTTTTTTTCATAATCACCGGCTACATCTTCTTCTAATTCCTTATCAACTATCCCTTTGTACTCGGAATCATTATATACACTTCTTTCTTTCGCCCCCCCCCGACTAGAAGGTAACTTCTCTAGCGGATTATTCTCATAACTCATATATTTTATTTATATTATTAATTATACTATGGTAAAAACCACAGTTTATTTTTTTATATACACTTTTTTATCAGCTACCTCTCTTACTAGTAATGGGACTTTTCTTCTACCTCCTTTTTCTTATCCATAAAATCATCCTCTTCAACTAAACCGATATTTTCCCAATCATTTTTCATTAAATTTAAATTATCTAAATTTTCTACCTCCTGGACATGTTGTTGGGCATGCATTCTATCTCTAAGGTTTTTAAAAGCTTCCTCAGGATTTTCATTATTCATATTTTTAATAATTAATAATTATTGTTTTTAGTTTGTTCTTTTTCAGCAGCCCTCAACGTATCAAAAGTATCCTTAGCGGCTTTGGCTCTCTCTTTTAAACGATTATATGAATCTAACCGTGCCTCATATACTGCTGGAAGATGTTCATCTATTTTATCTTTAAAATCTTTTTTTATACTATCAAAGAATTCTGAAATCGTTCTTTCATTATTTTTTTCTCCTTTGATTAAAGAATTATAGTTTAAATTTAAATCATTTTGCATGATATTACTTATTTCAAGAAGTTGGTTTGATTTCTCTCTATGATCTTTCGGCCGCTGTTGCACGGTATCATATTCCTTTCTTGTAGTAGATAATTCTTTATTTAATGTATCTATCTCTTTCTGAATTTTTTTGGCCTTCCAGTTGAAGCGTCCTTTGTCTTCTAATTTTTTTTCTTCTATAGATTTCTCAATGTTACTTATTTCATCATTCAATTTACTAAGTTCGATGTTAATTTTTTTATTTGTATTATCTATTTCTTTACTCTTTATCCAATTATTTCTTACATAATTATCATCACTTAATTCGTCACTTAATCTTAAATATAGTCGATTAGCCCTATCTAAATATTCCTTTGCCTGTGCTTGTTCTTTTTCAAGATTATTTTTTTCATATATTATATTACCTATATTCTGTTCAGCTTCCTTCAAGCTCTTTTCTAAAAATCTATACTCAACTATAACCTTAATACGTTCTTTTTCTTTTTCTTTTTCAACGTTAACTTGTTCTAAGGTTGTATTTAATTCTTTTTCTATACTTGTAATAGATTGACCAAGCCACGGCCTTCTATCAGTATCTCCTATATCATCAATATTATTTTTTTCCTCTCGAGTTTTATCAACTTTCAGTATTTCTAAAGCACTATCACCATCGTCTTTATTATCATTTAATATTTCAATTACCTTGTCGATCTTTTTTTCGGTTTCATGAATATGTTGAATTTCTTTTTGAATCTCATTATAACGATAAAATATATCTACCCAATTTGAATGTACTCTTCCTGAAATTTTTTTATCAGTCCGTATTAGCTCTGCCGCTTCTGTATCAAATTGAGCCTTCGTAGAATTAATTTTTGGGATACCTACTAACTTATCCCATATCAAACCTTGACCATGATATTGACCCTCGAATATTTTATCAAATCTGCCTTTTAATTTCGTAAGCGCTTCTACTTTTTTTCCCGCCGGCGTAGCAACTGTAAAAAACTCATCTACTAACTCCGGAAAACGTTGAATTTTATTTAAAATGTTTTTTTCATTCTCAATATTTTTTACCTTTTTATCAAATTCTGAATTATGGTGAGAGAGTTTTTGTATTTCGGACACTATTACCTCTTTGACGGCTTCTTCCCCTAGTATAGTAGCTTCCGTAATATCATTACTCTTAATAATATCTATTCGCTCATCACCAAATAAAATATTCACATTTCCAGAATGAGAGAGACTGGTTTTTTTCATCCGATCTCTCACTTCATTAGAATAGCGTTTTTTTTCTAACTTTAATGTAACTTTATTTTCAATTTGTTCTTTATATTCATCTTCCGGAAGTCCCTTACTGTCTGGCAGTTTATCATTAAAGTAGTTATGAGCATTCAAAACCGTTTGAGTTGCAAATTCTAAGGAATTATTTGCATTATTTTCTTGTTCTATTTTAAAATCTTTTTGCTTTTTTACAATTAACTCGGACTGATCTTTATTTGTTGTCAATTTATTTTTGAGAATTTCTAGTTTTGTATTTTCATCAGAAATTACCGTATTCGTTGTATTAATCGCCTCCTCTAAATCAGCTTTATCATTGGAAGTTATGTTTTCATTATTTAACAAAAGAGCGGCCTGATCAACTTCTTTTTGAAGAGCAGCAATAACACTACTTTGACGAGAAATTTCTGTATTTAGTATTTTTTCGTTTTGTGTATCTCGAACTTCTTCGTCACGCGTAAAATTTCCAAAAGATTCTTTTGCATTATCGGCAATTTTATTAATCTTTTGATTACCTTCTACCATATCTGCAATCTCATCTACAATATCATCTTCTTGTAAAAAACGGGACTTTAAATCTTCTCGTATTAATTCAGTTTTTTTACGAAGTCTCTCTAAGGTGGTCGCTATAGAAGAATTGTTGTTCTGAACATGTGCATGCTCAATAAGGTTATTTTCATTTTTCATACATTTTTAATAAATTTTCTTCACTTCAGTCCCGGTATAAAAATATTTCAAGACATTTTGCCAAGATTGGCCTTCATTTACCATCAACAAAGCGCCACGAGCCGATAAACCAACTCCGTGACCAAATAATATCTTACCGTTATCTTGCGGAACTATCACACTCTTTAACCAAGCCATCGCAGATCCTCCCCAGACTTCAACCCAATCTCTGGTGTGCCCATCTGAATTAGAAAAATAGGGAGTAATAACTGGTTTGTTTTGAAAATTAACCACTGCTCCTTTAGTTGCTTCAACGGCTTGCGATAAACTTGATAAGCGCAGTTCAGAATTATAACCGCGATATACTTGATCATATTCAGAATCAACATGAAAACCCTCAGCGGCATGTTTAGTTGATGCATTGGTCAATCCAAAATTGACACCTCGCATATAATGATAGATAGCGTAACTACGAGCGGCCGTCGCCATAACTTTTTGAAACTCGACTGGTGAGGAATTTGAAGTTTCGGCTAAACCTTTTAGATAACTCTCAATACCAAGTTCGTTAATAAACCAGGCCGCCTTAGTGGTGTCGTTATAACGATATTCAATAATATTTCGAAAACGATTATCTGGTTTTTTTTGCCCAAGACGATAATCAAGTAAGGTAATAATTCCATTAGTTGTTTTTGGAATAATACGGATCGGCGAAGTAGTCTGCTGGGTAATACTTGGAGCAACGACGCTATATTGTTTAGTCGCTTGATTAAAATTAAGCGTTAAAGTAGTACCAGCCGATACATTTGAAAAAATAATTTGATTGCCAGTATAGACATCAAACAATTGATCAACAGTTAATCGCTGAGGAATAAAAGTTGAGAATAAACCAACCCGAAGAATGGGCGCCGATGACAAAAGAATATTTGAAGCTATACCGTTACCAACGCTTGTTTCATTTTGATTGGTATTACAATTAATATACTCAACACTAAAATCAGAACTAATAGTTGAGCACAATTTAACACTCGTATTAGAAGCCAACGGAACCGCTACCTCGGTTGGCGCCGAGGCAGCGGGCAGGGAAACGGGAATTTTTGAAAAAGATGGTGAGGCGACAACTTGAGGACGATTAATAGTAATAAAAAACCGCGTCAATGATCCAGGAATGGGATGTTGCGCGGAAACTAATTGAAAATTTTCCTGAATTGTTCCTTCAATCGTTAAGGGAGCTTTAATTGGAAAAGAAATCGTTACTGATTCACCGGGTTGAACATTTCGAGGTAAGGCTACTGGTTCATTAAATTTTTTCCAGGTATCAGTCGCTACTTTAGAAGGGGTTTTTAGGTACGGCCCAGTTTCAAAACTTACGTCACCAACTTTCCAAATAGCTGAACCGGTATTTTTGAAAGTTATGGACTGCTGACTTTCCTTACCTTGAAGTAAGGTTATAAATTCAGTACCCGTTGAAACTAAAGCTTGATATGGGACAGCAGCGGCTTCAGCAATCCGAACACCAAAAATTGATTGAGCTAAATTTGGTCTTTCAATTACCTGCTCGTGTCCCTCATTTTTTTTACTCGCCTGAGCTTCTTCAAACGTATTAGCAATCATTCGTAACGTAACCGCACAACCGGCGACAATAAAAAAAGCAATGGACAAGCTAATAATGAGCCCAGACCAGCTGAGCTCCTGCTCCATTGCTTTCTTTTTCAGTAACTGATATGACTTCCAGCTTACTGAATGAGAATATAATTGTGAAGACGCTAAAGACATACCTTATAAATTTTGTTTTTGTTTTTTATTTTTATTACTGCTTTTTGCTGTAATAAAATATAATGCACTTTTTCCTTTATAAATGCAGTTTAGCACATTTTTAAACAAAAGTCAATGGAAATGAACACAATTTGTGTACACTTCCCTATATAAATTTACAATTTCCACTCCCACAAATCGCAATCGCTAACGCATCCGCCGCGTCGTCCGGCTTGGGAATTTCTTCAAGTCGTAATAACATCTGTACCATCCGCTGTACCTGTTCTTTATTAGCTCCACCGTAGGAAGAGACGGCTTGCTTTACTTGATTAGGGGTAAATTCCATAATCGGCACCCCAGATTGCTCACAGGCTAATAAGACAACACCGCGCGCTTGGCCAACCGCCATCGCTGTTTTCACATTTTTTGAAAAAAAAAGTTGTTCAATGGAAATTAAGGCCGGTGAATATTTTTTTAATAATTCCTGGACAGCTGAATAAATTATAACTAACCGCTCTGGTAAGGGTAACTGAGCGGCCGTTTTAATTGAACCATATTCCAAACAAACCAATTTTCCATTTTCATCATTAATAATACCGAATCCTGTATCAGCCACACCTGGATCAAAACCTAAAATGATAGCCATTAATGTATATTAGTAAAATAATCACTGACATCTTCATCACCTTCTAACGCTTCAATAAAATTAGTAACTTTTTCCTGATCACTTTCTGATAATGTAATTTTCTCTTTTGCTACATATTCAATCTCCGCTAAGGCTGTACTAATCTTTTTTTCTTCCAACCATTTTTTTGCTTGGGCAAAATTTTCAGGTTTAGTATAAATTACCATCCCCTCATCTTCCACTAGTCCATCTTCAACTCCTGCCTCAAGACCTTCTAATAAAAATTCATCCCAATCAAGTTTAGTTTCCAACCACACTTCTTTACTAATCATTAAAACTCCTTTTAATTCAAAATTCCACATTACGGCTCCCAACGATCCACCATATTTAGAAAAAATATGACGAATCGTCGCGGCCGCCCGATTTCGACTATCAGTTAAAACACGGATGATAAATTGTGATTGAGCTGGCCCAATCCCTTCATAGACTAATTCTTCAATCGGTCCTCCGCCGCCTTCACCGGTACCCCGCTTAATCGCTCGTTCTATATTATCTTTAGGCATATTGGCCTCTCGAGCCTTATCAATCGCTAACCTTAGCTGAAAGTTTATTTCCGGATCACCGCCTTTACGTGCCGCAATGGAAATAAGATTGCTCATTTTAGTAAAAATAGTCCCTCGTTTAGCATCAACGACGGCCTTGGCTCTTTTAGTTGTCGCCCATTTTGAGTGTCCTGACATAGAATATAATCATTATCTTTTAGGATTATGCCATCTAAATCAATAAAAATCAATAAAAGATTATTATATGAACTAACTTTTTAAAAAAATATGTATGGGAAATATCTCATGTACTATATGTAAGCAATCAGAATTCTACCCGATAAAATATAAAAATCTTATTCTATATAATTTACAAAGCGTAGTATTTTGTTTCATCTCACGCCTCGCTCAGCATCTATACAAATACTACATTACAGTTTATGAATTAAATTACTCCAGAGTGTCACAATTCCAAATCCGAGAAAAATAATAAAAATTAAAATTAAAACTATTTTACGCCAGATTGCTGGACGAAATTCAGGTGCTAGTTCTTTATGGTTTAAATAATAAACTAAAGCAATATGAACAATCATCGCCCAGGCATTAATCACCGCGCCCAAAACTATTAATTGCTTTGGTTCTTTAAAGTCTAATAAAAACAAAATAACCCCAAAGGTAATTTGTGCCCAGAGAAATATAAAATAAATCTTACTCAAATGAACCTTCGGCCGATGAGTATTTTCTATTTTTTTCAAAGCCGCGTTCTCGGCCATAATTCGTGACGTCGAATCTAAAATTCCCAACTGAGTTTGGGAAAGTAATAGGCCAATTAAAACTAAGAACAACGTTCCAAACGGCAAACTCAAAACTAAGGCAATATGTTGACTTTGATTTTTTATAAAAGCAATTCCTTCTTGATTATCGGCCGCACCATAGGTTGTACTATATGAAAGAATCATCAAGAGTGCCATCGCCACAAAGCCCAGTAAACCAAAAACTAACCCATGTTCCAAGTTAATACTTTTCCACCAACTTTTATAGCGATTTATGTTTTCTGCGGTCGGGGCGAAACGTTGGCCTTCTAAGGAAACTGATGAATCAATATGACCTTTTCGAAAGAGACCACTAATTTTGGAACTATATGCTCCCATACCATATCCCTTCTCCTTTATATAAATTGACTGGGCTAAATTTAAATTTCCACCTGCTCCCGAATAAGCAAACGCCGCTAAAAAAGTTGCCAGACTAATGCCGCTTGGAATAAAAGAATAATTTTTCCCAATCCCTCGAAGACCCTGCCAAAAATCAACTATATGTTCCCCTTGAACTAACATCACAACTAATAATAAAAGAATCGGCACAGCAATTAAAATTACCATCTTAGTTAATTTTTCCATTAATCTATAAACACTGGTGCCCGCACTTAAGATGAAACCAAATAAAATCAGCAGACCGATGGCTAACCATTTATAATCTTCGATTCCGGTTGCATATGAAAGACTTTTAGCCGCTGCCGCCACAATTCCCGGTAGCCCAAAACCAATAAAAGTCGAAGTGATGAACCAGTAAGCGGCTTTAGGTAGATGACGATTCAATCCAACAAAAACGCTTTCACCGCGCACTAAGGCATAGCGTTCAATTTCCATATTTATAAAATACTGGCACGTTAAACCGAGTAGGGCCGCCCAGACAATTCCTAAACCATAGTTAGACGTTAAGTAGGGCCAAAGAATTAATTCACCTGATCCGAGCCCAAAAGCCAAAATAATAAAACTAGGTCCAATGATTTTTGAAAATTTAATTAATTTCGGAAAAGGTGGTAACACCTTTAGTTTTGATGTAGATTTAGGCATGAAAGAAAATTATTGATATACTAGAATTATAACATATCATTTCTGCATCTATGAATATCATGCACGCTTTAATCCTTGGTATTATTGAAGGACTAACAGAATTCTTACCAATCTCTTCAACCGCTCATTTAATGATTGCTAATCGTTTATTATTTATTACCGCTACTGACTTTGTAAAAAGTTTTGATATTTTTATTCAACTCGGAGCAATTTTAGCGGTCTTGTTATTATATATCCGCCGACTCTTTTTTGACCGCCCCACTTTTTTAAAAATTATTGTTGCTTTTATTCCTACCGCCATCATCGGATTACTGCTCTATCCTTTTGTAAAAAATAATCTTTTAGGGAATCTGAAAATTGCCGCCTTCGCCTTAATACTCGGCGGCGTTATTATGATTATTTTTGAATATACCAAGCAATCAAAAAAATCAGCAGAGCCAATATCCTATCTACGCGCTTTAGGAATTGGTATTTTCCAAAGTCTGGCTATCATTCCTGGAGTCTCACGGGCGGGAGCAACAATTATTGGTGGCCAATCGCTCGGAGTAGATCGAAAAACAATTGTTGAATTTTCTTTTTTACTCGCCATTCCAACTATGGCCGCCGCCAGTGGACTGGATCTTTTAAAAAGTAATTTCAGTTTTACTTCCTCGGAATGGCTCTTATTAAGTATCGGTTTTATTTCTGCATTTCTAACTGCCCTCCTAGCGGTTCGTTTTTTCTTACGCTATATTGAGAAACATTCTTTCATCGCTTTTGGTTGGTATCGAATTATTATTGGAATTGCTATCTTACTTTGGATAATATAATACATAATTCAAAACCCATTTGGATAAAAACAGGGTTTTTTATTTTCTTTTTTGTAACATTCACATTCTGGATTTTTTCTTAAGAAAAATCCTTATATTTTCATAGTTCGGTGTAAGTGAAACTGGCTTTTGAACTATGGATTCGACTTTGAACTTTTTATTAATACCGATTTTAAATATTTTTTTACCGGGACATTTAATTACAAGACAATCTATATTCTTATTATTTTCTGGCAATGTAATTACCATCGGATAGAAATCCTGACTTGGGATTTTGTTTTCAAAAAGCTTCAAAACAAAATCTCCATTTTCTTTATATTCTTTGTGCTCTTCGGTACGTGTATCTTCAGTTTTAATGACGGAAAAATATATATAATTTAAATAATTGTAACAAATCTTTATTTCTTTGTTTTGAACTAATAGCATATTATAATCGTCGGCGTCTAACGTCGCTATTAGACTTTTTGTCTTACTTAAAGATATAGTCATCCTAATACCCTCTTTTTAATTAACGAATTTTTTGTTTCCACATTAAACCAAGAATGCCTTGATAAGTCAAGGTATTTCAGGCTAATCTTTGACATTTCTAATTATTTTTGCTATACATACCATATTAGCATTTACGTTTATATGCTGCTTCAAGGCAGCTTTTTTATATGAAAAATCTAAGAAACATCGCAATTATCGCTCACGTCGACCATGGTAAAACTACCTTAGTAGACGCCTTGTTAAAACAGTCAGAAACGCGTCTCAATAAAGAGACCGCTGATTCTACTCTAATCATGGATTCGAACGAACTTGAACGCGAACGCGGAATTACCATTTTCTCTAAAAACGCTTCAGTCGTCTATCAAGGAACTAAAATAAATATTATTGATACTCCTGGTCACGCCGACTTTGGTGGCGAAGTTGAACGCGTACTGAAGATGGCCGACGGTTGTTTACTATTAATTGATGCCAAAGAAGGACCAATGCCACAAACTCGCTTTGTTTTGAAAAAAGCTTTGGCCCTGGGTCTACGCGTTATTGTGGTGGTAAACAAAATTGATAAACCAGGCGCTCGAACAGACTTTGCTTTGAATAAAACTTTTGACCTTTTTGTTGAACTCGGTGCTTCCGATGAAATTATCGACTTCCCCATTATCTACGCTTCTGCTAAAAACGGCTTGGCTGGTGAATCTGACAATTTAAGTGAAATGAAAGACATCACACCAGTTTTTGATATGATCCTAAAACATATTCCTGAACCAGTGGGTGATGCTACTAAACCCCTACAAATGTTAGTGACTACAATTTCCGGTGATTCATTCAAAGGTCGTCTTGCCACTGGCATTTTATACAACGGAAAGATACAGATGGGTCAACAAATAACCCGTATCAAACATGATGGCTCAACTACTAATCATCGATTAGTATCACTTATGACTTATCAGGGTCTTGAACGGGTTGATACAGAAGACGCTCACGTCGGTGATATTATCGCTATCTCAGGGATAGCTGATATTAACATCGGCGAAACAATTGCCGATCCCAACACACCGGTGGCCTTACCGATTTTAACCATTGAAGAACCAACCGTCCAAATGGTTTTCTCGGTAAATGATTCACCGTTCGCCGGTAAAGAAGGAAAATTCTCAACTTCCCGACAGATCCGAGAACGCTTAATGAATGAATTAGAAAATGACATGGCTCTCCGCGTTGAAGATCATTCGTCCGGTGGTTGGGTAGTGTCTGGTCGGGGTGAATTACATTTAGCAATTTTAATTGAACGCTTACGTCGCGAAGGTTTTGAATTCCAAGTTTCTCGACCTCAAGTTATTACTAAAAATGTTAACGGCCGAACTCAGGTACCATTTGAACAAGTCTTTATCGAAGTTCCAGAAGAATGGTCCGGATCGGTTATTCAAAAATTGGGTAGTCGCCATGCGGAAATGAAAGATATGCGTAAAGAAGGCACAACTGTTTTCTTAGAATTTATCATGCCAACTCGTGGCTTATTCGGTTATCGCTCTGAATTCTTGTCCGACACTCGTGGACTTGGCTTAATTAATGCCAGTTTCTTAGACTACCGCGAAGACAGTGGTGAGTGGCTAGAACGTGATCGCGGTTCATTAGTCGCTTTTGAGACTGGTTCATCTAACTTATACGGACTATTAAATATTCAAGGCCGCGGAACTCTTTTCTTTGGACCAGGCATTGCTGTGTACAAAGGACAAGTAGTGGGCCAAAATGCTCGTGGTGAAGATATTGAAGTAAATATTTGTAAAGCTAAGCAATTATCAAACATGCGTTCAAAAGGTGATGGTGTAAGCGAACATTTTAAAGCTCCAAAAACTATGGACCTCGAAGAAAGTCTTGAATACATTGGTGATGATGAATTGGTGGAGGTTACCCCTCTTAATATTCGTATCCGAAAAATGACACTTGATAAAGCCTTGGCCCGTAAGAAAGAATTAGGAATTAAAAGCTAAACGATAGGCACTCGGTATTAAACCTATTTCTCAAAAACAAAAAAAGCTGATTACTCAGCTTTTTTTAATACCCCATTATCATTACTTACTGTTCTTCCCCTAACTCAGTTTCAACCTGTTCCCACATATTCATCAACTGATCTTCAATAAATTCCACATTCTCATCCTCGTCAATTTTTCCTCGCTCATTAAAATAATCCAATGTCTCTTCAACAAGTTGTTTATAGGCATCACGATTATAGGCTGCCTGCTCACGGAGCTTAATCATAACTAATTCAAAAATTTCTTGGGCTAGTGGTTCCATAGATTTTTTATTATCTTCTCTTTTATACTCCATAAAATCCAACCTGTCAATCCTGCCTTTACTTTTCTCTCTATCAATGCTAGTATTGTCTCATATTATTAATAAACAATTGAGGGTATGCCTAATAAAAAATCAGCTGAAAAAGAACTCCGAAAGAGTATCAAGCGAGCAGTTAAAAATGCCAAAGTCAAAGATACAATTAGTCTCTTGACGAAGAAAACAAAGAAAGCCATTTCGGCCGGCGAAGATACTGCTAAGGATTTCTTAAAGGAAACAATGATCGCGATTGATAAAGCCGCTAAAACCGGTTTGATCAAAAAGAATACGAGAGATCGTAAAAAATCTCGACTTCA
The DNA here is from genome assembly GCA_035438725.1 of bacterium. Lineage (GTDB taxonomy): Bacteria > Patescibacteriota > Patescibacteriia > Patescibacteriales > Patescibacteriaceae > Patescibacterium. The sequence continues at coordinate 17,535 of DAORIW010000014.1, forward strand.
TAAGAAACTAAACGCCATGACTAAGGCGATTAAAAAATAAGGGTTCAACCCTTATTTTTTTATACCTAAACTCTCGATGATCCAATCAAAAATCTTCTGATTTTGAGTAACTTCAGGATGAAACTGTATTCCAATAATTGGTCTTATTAAATGTTTAATTATTTCTGGTCCATGATCAGAAAAGCCACAGGAGATCATATTGCTCGGTAATGTTTTAACCCCCCACTGATGACCCTCAAATACTTCTATTGTTTGTGACTGGAGTATGGTTACTAGATCTTGATCGATAACCGTTAACTTAATACTTCCTTGATGGAACCGATCAAGCTTTACTAACTCTCCACCCAGAGCATATGTAATTATTTCAACCCCTAAACAAATCCCTAAAATTGGGATTTTTGTTTTTTTAACTAATTCAATTTCTTTATAATATTGATCTGGATGATGCGCCACAGTAGCTACCTCATACCCTCCGGATAGAACAATAAGATCATAATCCACAAAATCTGATTTCTTGGGAAGATCTTCTTTATTTAATATTTCAACTATACCGGGAAAAGAAGATTGTAACTCTTTCAAAAACTTAGTGTGATTATTTATAATTAAAGTCTTCATATTTATTACAAACTTGCCAAAACTACTGGTAATAACTCTTCAATTTTACCCTGACCACTTTTTGACTTATAATCTAATTCAACAAATCGATTAATCGCAGTAGTTAAAACTGGTAAACTAAATTTCCGAACTTGGTTTATACTTTTTTCTAAAACATAGGGATGGAGACCAAGCGACTTCGCTAAATCTTTTGCGGGCTGACCGCTATCCAAACTTTGGCGAACTGAAGCCAACGTTTTAAATTGCCAGAGAATCATGGTTAATAAATAATGAGGATGAGCGCCGCTTTCTATTTGTTCTTGAAATAATTTTAACGCTAAACCTGACTGACGATTTCCTAAAGCATCAGTCAAAGCAAAAATAGTATCGGTTACTGATTGACTCACCATTGACTGAACATCTTTCTCGCTTATCGCTGCTTCTCCATTTTCTGAGCGTGCCAAAACATAGGCCGCTAACTTAGCCACCTCTTGAGATAAGGGCCATAAATCAGAACCAACTAATCGAATGAGTAACTGTGCCGCCGGTAAAGTTAAAGCAACTCCATTTTGCTTAGCTAGAGCCGCTAACGTTTTTTGTAAATCAGCCGGTGAAAGCTTCCCGAAAAATTGAGCAAAATGACTTGCATTTAAACGATCAAATAATTTTTTTTCTGATTTATTTAACGGTACCGCCTTATCGTCAGGACCTGGTTTCATGATTAAGTTTTTACCGGCAATCTTTTTCTCAATAAACTTCTCTTCGTACACAACTAATATATTCTCGTTATCTTTTTCTTGTTTCAAAAACTCTTCCAATTCATCAATAATCTCTTTGCGCTTATTTTCCATAATACCACTCAAAGAAATAAAACGTTTTTTTGAAAAGAGCGAAGCCGGACGATAAGCATCACTTACTTCTTTCAGCGTGGTTTTTGTACCATCAATAGAAATAACACTTGAACCCGTCGGATCAATTTCTTTAGTAAATTTTTGTCGTAATTCAGTGATTTTTTGACGAGCCCGAAAATCATCAGGGCCATAAAGGAAAATAATCATAGTAGCGATATTATAGCCGAATTCCGCTATTAATAAAAGACCCATTAAAGACCATTCTAGCGATTAGCTTTGACAAGAAATAAATATTAATATAAATTAAAATAACTTTAAAAACAAAATAAACCAAGGAGAAAGCATGAAAATACTTATTTCTATATTTTTTGTCTTATCAATATCATTATCGGTTAAGGCGCAAAACTTAATTTTTAAAAATTCTTTGCAAATTAACACCCAATTATTGACCGATTCAAATACCTGGGTCAATAAAACTGTTTTTACTGGTACATATATTGAAGATTCTTTAGTTAATATCTATTCACAACAAATACTTTTAAACGAATGTCCGAATAATAAAAAGTATTTAACTATCATACATACGGAAGGTTTAATAATAATGTCTTATGACAGTACTATTCAACTAAATAACGAGCGGATTATTATTTGTACAAAAATAACTATGCGCCGACCAAATGGCGTGACTGAAATTAACTTCATTCGATCGGGAAAAATATCAATAAACAAAAATAAGATTTACTTTATTAATGTTGTCCTTGAGAATTCAAAGAAAATTTAACAGTGTCCCCGAAATAAGCTGAGCTTGTTCCGGGGATTTTTTTCTTCAGTTATTGGACATCGCACTATTTTTTAAAAAATATAAAACTTACTAACATACGAAATTAAAACTAAAATTATTTTAATCTAAGATTACTTCATTTTTAGATATTGCCTCCGAGTTTTTTGTAAGCTATAATCAGTTTACTATGTTCTTAGCACTCAAACGATTACCAACTTCACAACCTCTAATAGATTCTTTACAATATTTACCTGAACAAATTCGTTCCGTATTTTATGATACAAAAAAATTAACCCTCCCGTTTTCTACAAAAAATATTAGTAACATTGTTATTAATGGAATGGGTGGTTCAAATTTAGGCGGCTATATTATCCAAGCAATTTTCAAAGATCGTTTAAAAACTCCCCTCTTAATTGAGCCGGGTTACGACGTTCCGGCCTACGTTGGAAAAAATACTCTGTATATAGTCTCTTCGTATTCCGGTACTACTGAAGAACCAATTGCGGCTTATAAAATTGCTAAACGCCGAGGAGCAATGATAATTATTATTTGTTCCGATAGCGATAACGCCCTACGAAAAATTGCCGAACGTGACAATATTGCTCACTATTTCTTTTCCACTAAGTCCAATCCATCCGGTCAACCTCGCTTAGGACTTGGATATGGAATTGCTAGCCTCCTTTTAATTTTTAAAAAACTAGGCTTGATTAGTCTCCAAGAAAAAGAAATAAAGGATATTTTAGGCCAACTTAAGCGAAAAAATAGCCCTCTAACTAAACCAGAAAATGAAGCTAAAACCTTAGCAAAAAAACTTGCTCACCATGAAACAATTTTAATTGGCGGACAAATATTTGAAGGCAACTTACGGGTTGCTCGAAATCAGTGGTGTGAGACGGGGAAAAACTTTGCCTCCTATTTGGTATTATCAGATATGAATCATTTCGCTTTAGAAGGACTCAGTAAACCTTCAAGCAACCGTAAACGACTGGCAGCGCTTTTTTTTGAATCAGATTTATATGATACAAAAATAAGTAAACGATTAGAACTCTCAAAGGAAGTTATGAGAAAACAGGGTATAAAAGTTTTCTCATATAAAGCTACTGGCAAAACTCTACTTACTCAAAGTTTTGATTTTCTCCAGTTTAATTCCTGGCTCACATACTATGTATCCCTCCAAAATCGTGTTAACCCTCTGATAGTGCCTTGGGTCGATTGGTTCAAGGCAAGACTACTAACTAAATAAAATATATGAAACATTCAGGAGGGGGATGGATCATTATCCATTCAGTGTTTTATGTGCTGATGAGCGCGAGTCTTTTGATGTCGGGCTCTTTCGTTGCTCAAGGAGACGCAATACCACCAAGTTGGTTACTGATTAGTAAAGTTCAGATTAATGGTGGGGTCGGTAAAGCTGACAATGACTTTATTACTATTTATAATAATACTGCTCAAATTATAGATTTAAATGGCTTTCGATTAGTTAAGCGCACGAGTACAGGAACATCAGATACAACCATTAAAGCCTGGTCAGAACAAACTCTAATAAACCCAGGCGACTATCATACCTGGGCTAATTCAAACAACGGCTTTAATATTTCCCTAAGAGCCAACTCTTCATCTACCCAAACCCTCAGTAATGATAACGGAATCGCTCTCCGTCAAGGTCCGGAAAACACTGGAACTATTATTGATAGTCTAGCTTACGGAGATGCAGTAAATAGTTTTATTGAAACCGCTCCTTTCCCTCTTAACCCCAGCGCAAATGAAACCTTATCTCGAAGTAATGGATTAGATAGCAATAATAATTCTCGAGATTTCAAAATCTTTCCGTCCGCTCCCTTAATACCAGTATGTGGAAATACAGTGATTGAAGGTAATGAGCAATGTGATGATGGAAATACCATTTCTTTAGACGGCTGTAGTAGCCAATGCCAGATTGAAATTCCAGTTCCTATATGTGGAAATAATATTATTGAAGATGGGGAGCAGTGTGACGATGGAAATACGATTTCTAATGACTCTTGTTCAGCTACCTGTCAAACCGAAATTATTGAGATAACTGGTGAGGTTCGAATTAATGAGTTTGTAGCTGATCCAATCAGTGGTCAAAATGAATGGATTGAGCTTTCTAGTAACTCTACCACCAGTTTTAGCCTAACTAATTGGATGATTGAAGATGGGGCTGGTTCAAAGACTAGATTAAGCGGCAACATTGGTGGATCAGAACCTTTTATTATTATTGAAAAACCGACGGGTAGTTTAAATAACAGTGGGGATATTATTATTCTTCGAAATAAAATTGGAACTATTATTGATCAAGTTACTTATGGAGATTGGAATGACGGTAATGTTTCTGATAATGCTCCCACAATTGGTGATCCATGCAGTATTGCCCTGCTTCCAGAAATAGGATTAAACACTAACGATAGCCTCGAATATGCTCAAACCACTACTGTTACTAAAGGTCAGACAAATATAATAACTCCACTTGCCCCAGAGATAGAAGAGGAAAACGATGTAAGTCAAGATATTGTTATTTCAGAAATTTTCCCAAATCCAATTGGCATCGATACCGAAGCAACGGAAAAAGAATTTATTGAATTGTATAACACCGGAAACAAACCAGTGGATCTTTCTGGCTGGCGTATTGAGATTGGTGATAAAGAATATATTTACGAGTTTCCTCTAAGTACGATCATAGAGAGTAGAAACTATTTTAATGTTTCCGGATTTCGAGCCGATGCCAATTATAATTTTAAATTAGACAATGAGGGCACAGTAATTAAACTATTTCAACCAGAAAAACAAACCCCTTTCCAAACCGTTACCTATAAAAAAGCAACTGAAGGTCAAAGCTGGATACTTGTAAATGAAAATAATTTAGGAGCTAATAAAATTTGGAAATGGACCAGTACACCTACTCTTATGGGCACCAATATTTCTGTACTACCACCGAAAGTGCTCTTTAGTTATTCTGGTGAAATGGAAGTTGGAAAGAAAATAAGATTTGATAGCTCCGATAGCGATACAGGGATAACACCGCTCACCTATACATGGAACTTTGGTGATCAATCGACAAGTACTCAAGCAAATCCTGAACATACGTATAAAACGACTGGTACGTATGATGTCAGCCTGACTTTAAAAAATTCTTTTGGAAGTGAAACCGTTACTAAAAAACTAAAAATTGTAGCCAGTTCCGATACTGGAGTTTTAGGAGCGATGATAACTAGTTCCGAGGATATTGATTCAGTAAGTTCAACTAGTAGTTCAGATTTCAATATTAACATTAATGAAATATTTCCCAATCCAACCGGGAAAGATGATGGCCAAGAATGGGTGGAAATTATTAATAGTGGAAATAAAAACCTTGATTTAAAAAACTGGCACCTGGGAAACAAAACTAAAAAAGGTATCGCCCTCGAGAGTATAGTAATTAAACCACAGGCTCTATATACAATAAGTGGTCGATTTTTACCGACATTGGGAAATAGTGAAGATACGATAAGTTTATTTAATCCACTAGGAACAAAAATTGATACCATTATCTATGGTAAGGCGCCGGAAAACAAAAGCTATTCATATGTAAACGGCGAATGGCAATGGAGCGAACCGAGTCGAAATAAACCTAATATATCCAGTAATCTAAAAGAATCAAACAACTCGTCTTTTACTGAAGTTACTAATAATAATTTCCATGGTACAGTGATATCCTTACCTGGTACTTTTGGAGCTCAGTACTTCTATGCAAAAGTTATTGATAGCGAAAATCTGTATCAAATTTATAATTCAAAAAAACTTTTTCCAATTTTAAAGATTGGCCAAGAAATTTCTGTTACCGGCGAGCTCGGAACAACCGAAACGGGTCCGCGCTTTAAAACTGCCGTCGCCGATGATATTACGATTATTGGTGAAGGAAAAATTACAAACGTATCAACTGTATCGAGTCTGGAAACCAAACAACCACCTTACCCTCGTCTGATCAACGTTGAAGGAGAAATTACTAGTAAAAAAAGTCCACGCTTAATTTTAACTGATCAAAGTGGGGATATAGAAATCTATTTAGCAAAAGGCAGCGGTCTATCAATTACTAATTTTGAACTGGGCGATAAACTTTCAGTTACCGGCATACTTGAATTATCAGGAACCACTCCCCGAGTAATGCCTCGAAACGAAACTGATATTAAGAATCTAAACCCTAATTCCGGACCAACAAGTTCAGCCACGGTCGAAACCATTAGCAGAGATATTTCTAATCACCCTCGAGATAATAAAAAAGCTTTATTTACGTATCTTGGCTTATCGACTCTGGCAATCGCTGGAGGAGGAGGTTATTGGTTATGGAAACGGAAAAAAAATGCTCAGAAATAATAAATATCTCTGAGCAAAAATGCTATTTTCAAAAGGTAGTCTTAGAAAATAAAACTCTCCTGCAAATAATTTAAAAGATGTATATTGAAATAGTTAAACATATTTACAGACTGCTTACTGTCCTTTTGAAATTTATCAAATTTTTCAGGAAGTTCTTCAAGAAATGCTTTTAAGCTTTGCTCATTTAATAAAAAATGGGCTTCGCAGACATGAGAGGTTAAAAAATTA